>NZ_FMYV01000001.1:0-59405 GCF_900102615.1 Geotoga petraea
CATTTCTCCGAGAGTTCCTTTCACTTTTTTACTTGTATATCCATTTCGGTAGTTATCTTTTTCTTCTGTTCTATCGTATTTTTCGTATCCTAGTTCTTCATCTAATTCAGCTTCTAACATTTCTTCTAATATCGTTCCTGATATCTCTTTTAGAAATCTGGTTACATCTGGTATTGTTTTTAATCCTTCTTTTTTGATCAATTCTTTGAAAAATGCTCTTTTTTCTCTTCTTTTCCTTGTTTCTTCTTTCATTTTAAAAAACACCTCCTTTGGTTTTATTTTACTACCAAATTCGGTGTTTTTTTATTTTACACAAAATTTCTTATACTCTCGAAATGCAGTGGTTTTTCCACTGCATTTTTTCTTTTTATTATTCGCTGATATCTATTTTATGTTTTTGATTCATTTCTTCGTGAAGACCTTTTAAATATTTTTCAATTCTTTCGTGTTTTTCTTCAGCTAACTCTTTTCCTTTTTTTGTATGCATTCCATCTTTCAACTTGAGTAATTTATCATAGAAATGCTGTATTTTACCCTGTATATCTCCTCTTTCATCTGCAAAGACTCTCATTATTCCAACATATCCTATGGCATCTAATCTGTCAGCATCCTGTAATATTTTTGCCTCAATAGTTTCTGGTATAACTCCTTTAGAAAAGTTATGGACAGAAATTGCATAGCTAACCTCTTTAGCTTTTGGATAATTTAAACTTTTAAGGAATTCATAAGCTATTTTAGCCCCTGTGTTGGCATGATGGCCTTTTTTAATGTTATATTTATTAAGCATTTTTTTTGATCTTCCTATATCGTGTAATAAAGCAGATATAATTACAACTTCTTTATCACATTCAACGGTATCGGCAATAAGTTTTGCATTATAAACTACTCTCAAAATATGCTCTAAATCATGATTTCCATCTAAATCAGCGTTTGTTAAAAGTTCTTCTGATTTATTAATTATATTTTCATTCATTTTACCACCTCATTTCTATTATAACATTGTAAAATTCACTAAAATCAAACATTCTTTTGTAAACAATTTTTTATGGTTTTTTTGAACTATTTGACAATAGTCCGCTCTATAAGATATAATATTTTTAATGTATATTTAAGATTAGGAGGTGTTTTTATTGGAAATATATCTTGTATTAGGCGAGATTACTGCCTTTTTACTTATACTAAATATTTGTTATTATTTGGTTAAGTTATACTATAAAAGACATAAATTTAGCTCTAAAGAAGCCAAACAAAAATTTATTCAAAGAATGAAAAAGATATCTATTTTTCATAGGTATAATGGAATTATCATTGTAATCTTGGCAATAATTCATGGAACTTTAGCTCTTGGAACTATTTTTACCCTTCATACTGGTACTATTTTGTTGTCTGCAATTATTATAAATTTACTTATTTATGTTTTGGGAAGATTAAAATTGTTAAAAAAATGGTTGTTAATTCATAGATACATGGCTTTTTTGATATTTATTTTTTTAATAATTCATTTAACAGTTCCATCGTTATTCGGATAATATAAAGGAGTTATAATTATGAAATTAAAGGAAATCTTAGTGTTGTTTTTAATGGTTATTATTTCTACATTTGTTTTTGGTGATAATCATAGCAATCAAGTGAATAGCAAAATGGTAGAAGGATTGACCTATACAAATTATATAGAAACCGAATTAGGAATGGATATTTATTGGGAATTTTCAGAAAATCAAGAATTATTCATGATGTTAAAAGCTCCCGTATCTGGTTGGATATCAATAGGATTTGAACCAAGTAAAAAGATGAAAGGTGCAAAAATAATAATTGTGGGATTTAAGGATGAAGAAGTTATTCTCGAAGAATATTATGGTAATACACAAATAAGCCATAGGAAAATAAAAGAAAAATATATAACGGAATTCTATGGAGAAAGAACAGAAGAATATTCTTTGGCTGAATTTGTAATTCCGTTAGATAATGAATCAAGATATAATAGCTTACAACCAGGTAGTATAATCAAGACTATAATTGCATACCATAATAGTTCGGATAGTTTTTCAAGAAGGCACTCTAAAAGAGATACAATAGATATTAACTTTTAAAAATAAATGCAACCATTTTAATGGCTGCATTTATTTTTATACGATGTTGTCAAAGAACTCTTGTGAAATGTATTGTGGTTCATATGATTCGTTATATTTATTGAGTTGTCTTATAAAAGCTCTCATGTGATTTTCTGATCCTTTTTTTAAATTATTTAAAACTCTATCTACTTCATCATCATAGTTTTTAGAAAGCATTTCATCCAGATCAAAAATATCCAAATCTTCTATAGTCGCCCCAACTTCAATGGCATCGATTATTGAACCAGAAGCTTTTTCGATTAAAGTATCATATAAATCCTGTAATTCAGGTAATTGATAAACTCCTCTTTCATCTGAAATATCAATATAATCAAATCCATATTCATTAAGTAGATATTCTACAGCATCCATATGATTTTGCTCACTGTTTGAAATGTTGTCAAAAGTTCTTAACCCATACATATCGTATAATTCAGCGTAGACATCTCTGGCAACTTTTTCTTCTTGATAAAGATACAAAAGATCATTCTCTAATTCTGGAGTAGCAGCAAAACTACTAATAGAAACTAACAACACCATAATAATTAATAATAAACTTATAATACTTTTCTTCATTTAACTCATCTCCTTTAAATTTAATTTCAATAATATTATAGTTTTAAACTATTAAATAAACCTATAATTTTAATGTGTAAATAACTAAAAATTGTGTGAAATTATGTGATATAAAAAATACGGATTATAAGCAAATAAATGTATTTATTTGACAATATCTTTTTATTTTGCTATAATAATAAAAAATTAAAGGGAGAGGCCTTTTATGAAAAATAATAAAATAATTCAAAAAATAAATATTAACTTATTCAATATGATGATGCCATGGTGTAACCGATTCTTTAGCCATGGTTGTTTTGTTATGTAAAATAATCAAGGATAATCAAAGGACGGTTACTTTTAAAAAGTAACCGTCCTTTTTTTATATAAAAACTATGGAGGTGTTATTTATGAGGAAGTTAGTAGGAATTTTGGTGGTTTTAGTATTAGTTGTTGGAGGCGTTTTATATTATTTTAATGCTGGTGAGGATGTTTTAAGAGTTGGTGCTACCCCAGTGCCACACGCGGAAATTTTGGAGGTTGTTAAAGAAGACTTTGAAAAAGAAACTGGAGCTACTTTAGAAATTATTGAATTTAACGATTATGTTCAACCCAATTTAGCTTTGGATGATGGTTCGATTGATGCAAACTTTTTTCAGCATGGGCCTTATTTAGAATCATTTTCGAAAAATCAAGGATTAGAAGATTTGATATCTATAGCTAAAATTCACGTTGAACCTATGGGCTTTTATTTGAAATCTGATGAAGTGCAAGAAGGTGATACAATAGTTATTCCTAACGATAGCACAAATGAAGGAAGAGCATTAATTCTTTTGGAAAATAATGGTCTAATAACTTTAGAAGAAGAAGAAAAACTAACAGCAACAGTGCAGAATATAATAGGCAATCCTTTAAATTTGAAATTTGTCGAATTAGACGCTGCTTATTTACCAAGAACGTATAAAGAAGATGACACAGTTAATGGTGCCGTGATAAACACTAATTATGCCATTCAAGCTGATTTAAATCCATTGACTGATGCTTTGTTTATAGAAGGTTCCGAATCTCCTTATGCAAATATAATAACTGTTAAGGAAGAAAACAAAGATGATGATCTAATCAAAACATTAATTGAACTTTTGCAATCTCAAAAAGTAAAAGATTTTATAAATGAAAAATACAAGGGTGCTGTAGTTCCAGTATTCTAATTGGAGGAGTTAAAGTGTTGGAAGTAAAAGATTTAAATCTAATATATAATCAGAAGTTACATGTTTTGAAAAATATAAACTTTGAAGTAAAAAAAGGAGAAGTTGCAGGTATAATAGGTCTTTCTGGAGCAGGGAAGACCTCTATACTTAGATCTTTGGTTTTGCTTGAAAAACCAACAAGTGGAGAAATTAAGCTTAACGGTAAAGATTTGTCAAAATTGAAAGAGAGAGATTTGATGATAGAAAGGAAAAAGATAAGCGTAGTTTTTCAAAATTATAACCTCTTAAGTACAAGAACTGTGTATGAGAATATAGCACTTCCTCTGGAAATTAATAAAGAAAAAAATATAAAAGATAGAGTTCTAAAATTAGCTGAAGAAGTGGGGTTAAAAGACAGGTTAGACCATTACCCTTCTTCTCTATCTGGAGGGGAAAAACAAAGAACCGCGATAGCAAGGGGTATGATAAACAATCCAGAGATATTATTGCTGGATGAACCAACTTCGGCTCTTGATCCAAATACCACTGATAGGATTTTAAAATTAGTTCTTGATCTAAATAAAAAACATGATTTATCTACAATAATTGTTACCCATGAAATGGATGTAATAAAAAGAGCTTGTGACAGAGTTGTTTATTTGAAAAATGGTGAAGTAAACTTTTTTGGGCCTGTATATAAATTTTTTATTGAAAAAGAAAAAGAGATATATGAAGAATTCTATAAAGAAATAAATATTGATTGGAAAGCCACACGGAAGAAAAGTGGCAAAGAAAATCAAAAGTTAATTAAAGTTACTTTTTATGGGGACTCTACTCATGAACCTATTTTAGATGAAATATCGAAAAAATATGATGTTAAATTGAACTATATATATGGAAAAATTGAACATCTAAAATTAAAACCATATGGAACTTTGATCATTGTTGTTGAATACGAAGATAGAGATATTGAAGGTTTTATGAAAGAATTGGAATCAAAGGTTTATAAATTGGAGGAATTGTTATGATAGATGAATTTATAAGAGCCACTTTGGAAACAATATATATGACATTTGTATCGGGCGGTATTTCTATCATTTTTGGTATTCCTTTGGGAATTTTATTGTTTTTTCTATCAAGATCAAAAAAATCTTTGAATAGAAGAATTTACTATTTTGTAGATTTCTTTGTTAACGTTTTTAGATCAATACCTTTTATTATTCTAATAATACTCTTAATACCTTTGACAAAGATAATAATAGGAACAATAATCGGGCCAAATTCGGCAATAGTAGCACTTTCTATAGCGGCAATTCCTTTTATGGGTAGATTAGCTGAAAACTCTTTTAACAACTTATCCCAAGGTCTTATAGATACTGCGACGGTATTGGGGATGAATAAAAGACAATTTGTTTTCAAAATTTTAATTCCAGAATCGCTTGCAGATATTATTTCTGGTATAACTCTTTTGCTGATCAATTTGATAACTTTTACAGCGATCGCTGGGGCAGTTGGGGCTGGAGGCCTTGGAGCTATGGCTATAAATTATGGTTATCAAAGGTTTAGATGGGATATACTGTGGTTAGATGTAATAATCTTAATATTCATAACGCAATTAATTCAGTATTATGGGAACAAATTATCAAAATCATTAAGAAAATAAATAAACATTTTATAAAAAACTTAATAAAAACATAATTATTGAAAATATTTACGGCGTCTTATGCAATAAAAAGCATTCAATAAGTTACTAAAATTTGTTAAAAATGGTAGAATATAGATAAGAAAGAAAAAAGGAAGTGAATAATTGCAAACAAAAACATTAATGCTAATTTTATTGTTTACAATTCCTTTTTTGTATAATTATGAAGATGGAGTATATTCTCATAGAGAATTAGCTTATTCTGATAGTAAATTTATGCGAATAGATGGTTTTGATGTTCATTATAAAGAATACGGTGAACAAAATGAAAAAACCATTATTTTGTTACATGGTTTTGGCTCTCATACATACACATGGGATAAAGTTATCAAACAGTTAGGAGAAAAATATCATGTCATTGCTTTTGATCGTTCATCTTTTGGGCTAACAGAGAGGGTTTTTGATATTGAAGAAAATATTTATTCTACTGATTATCAGATAGATTTAATAAAAAAAATAATGAACAAAAAAAATATTGAAAAAGCTATTTTAATAGGCAATTCAGCAGGAGGCACAATTTCTTTAAACTTTTATTTTAGATATCCAGAATTAGTGGAAAGACTAATTCTGGTGGATGCTGCTGTTTATGTCGGTGGTGGTTTTCCAGATTTTGTCAAATTATTACTATTTTTACCACAGGTTAATTATTTAGGTCCTGAAATAACTTCTATTTTGTTGAATAATAACAGTGATGAATTTATTAAGTCTGCCTTTTATGATGATTTAAAGGTAACAGATGAAGTTTTGGCTGAATATAAAAGACCAACTTTGGTTAAAGGATATAAAAAGGCTTTTTGGGAATTTATTAAAGGAACTCAAAATTACGAAATAATTGAAAAACTTGATGAAATTGAAGTTCCTACGCTTGTTATTACTGGAGATAATGATGTTATAGTACCAACTGAACAAAGTATAAAATTATCTAAAGATATTAAAAATTCAAAATTAGTTATTCTGGAAAATACGGGACATTTACCTCAAGAAGAAAATCCAGTTGAATTTATACAAGTTGTTGAAAAATTTTTAAAAACAGAACAATGAAGAAGATGTTCGTTTTTTATTAATCCTAAATTATGGGTGATTCTATATGAAAAATACTGTAATTCTAATAATTATTTTAATATTTAGTGTAACTATATTCTCAAAGGGGATAATAATTGGAGAAGATCTCTTTATCTTAAAAACCTTTAGAGATGGTAAAAATGAAGATATACTAAACATAGTCAATAACATAGATGAACACTTTGATGAAGTTATTATACATATGGGTAGGGCGAATGTTTCTGAGAGAGGAAACTTCTTCTTTTATAGAACATCAAAAGAAAATCTAAAATATTTTTCTGATCTTTTAGAAGATAGAGGAATAAAGTTGTTCTTATGGTTTTTTGATAGTTTTGGGTCAGAAGATTTTTTGTCATTATACAATGATAGATTTAGTTTGATCACATCAAACAAAAAATTTATAGATGATTTGGGTCTTAATTATGCAGGTGTAGTCGTAGATTTTGAATGGATTAACCTTGGAGAAGGTGAAAATACAGAAAAATACATGACGTTTTTAAAAGACATAAAAACTGTTTTTACAGGTAAAGAGTTATTGGCTTTCACCAATACTATAGATTCAGAAATTGAAAATACGAAAAGAGGATATGATCTTAAAAAGATGGCAGAGGTCATAGATGGAATGATCCCCATGTTATATGTAGTGGATTTTGGGTTGTACTATGAAAATGATGAAATAAAGATGAATTTTTCAGATGATAGAATAGAGAATTTGTTAAACTTTTATTCGAATTATGAAAAAATTTACCCGGCCTTTTCTGTGACATCTGGGCTACTTTTGGTTAGGAATGGAAAAGTATTTTATATAAAAGATATTTCTCATGCATCAATTCCAGATGGATTAGAAATTGTTGGGAAACAAGAATCTCAATACCACAACATATTTAAGTTAAATGTAAAAAAAGATATTGAAATTACAAGAAATGATGGTGTTTTAGAAACTATTAAAAAAGGCGAAGAACTTTTTATTTTAGAAGTGAAAGAACTAATTTATGAAATTTCAGATTACATTTGGAATTATACTTTTTATTTTTAAGGGATGATTTTATGACGAGTAACAACTCACCAAGAGAGATAGCTAATTCTGTTTATTGGTTGAGCCCCAATATTCAACCTGGAAGTTTAAGAGTGAATCAATATTTAATCGTTAATGATAACGATATTATTCTTATAGATCCGGGTCCAATTATTTTGTTTGAACAATTAAAAGATACAGTAAATGAGATAATAAATTTTGAACAGATAAATAATATTTTGGTAACGTCAGCTGACATAGAAAAAGTTTCATCTTTACAAAAGGTTATTGATTCACTTCCAAAAAAACCAAAAATAATAACTTCTTGGAATATAAAGTTGTCTCTTGAAACTTTGGGAATGGATTGTGAATATTTAATTGTAGATTACAAAGATTCAATAGACTTCGTGGATGGGAATAATCTAAAGGTTATACCAATTCCGTATTTAAAGTCTCCTGGAACTTTTATAATCTACGATGAAAAAAGAAAAGTTCTATTTTCCGGGAATTTATTTGGAGCAATAGCAAATAATTTACGAAAATATGCTGATATAGACTATTTTGATTACATAGTGGCTTACCATGAGTACAACTTTGCCAGCTCAGAGTTACTGGATCCAATTATCGATTATATTGATAATATGGAAATAGATTTAATAGCACCTTTTTATGGTTCCATGATAAACAAGAATATTGATGAAGCCATCAATAAAATAAGAAACATAAATGCTGGGGTGTATTCTAAACACATAGCTAAAAAAATGTTATCAATGGTTAATTACAAAAATTTAATAAAAGATATCACAAAAAAATTACCAGGAAAAAACGATAGAATAAAAGAACAAATGCTTTCATACACCAGACAAAACCAAAACGAGGAGCCAGAAAAAGTTCTTAACGAAATTAGCTCTTTAATTTATTATCATAAAGGGTTAGAATCATTGGTTTTAGTAAAGAATATAATAGATGATTTTTGTATAAAATACAATATAAAAACTCCATCAATAATAAAAGAGGTGTTGAATGAAACTGTTGGTGAGATAAACAACTTGAAGCAAAAATTAAACAATTTAGAAGTCGATAACAAGATATTGAAAAAAACTTTGGACGATACAAAAGTAAATTTGTATAAAAATGACCTTACAAATCTAAAAAATGGGAAATCTTTTATTGAAACACTTTCATTTGATCTTCCAAAAGCTCTCGATGAAAAGAGAGATAATAAAATTATATTTATAAATGTGAACAATTTATCTGAGATCAACTCCTCGTATGGGGATACTATGGGTGATGAAACCCTAAGAAATGTTTCCATACTCCTTCGAGAGAACAAAGAAGAAAAACACGAACTTTACAAATTAAAAGGTTCATTGTTTGCATATTATATTAAAGATGGAAATGATCCATACCCATATGCAGAAAGAATCATAAACTTAATAAAAGATAGTGACATATTTATTGAAAAACCAAAGATATCGCTATCCATAGTTAGCTTTGGTGAATACTTTAATGAAAAAAAACACTACGATAAAATAATAGATGATATTTTTGATATGGGGCAATTAAGATTGAAAATAGCAAAAGGCATTGGAGATAACATCCTATTTGAAGACCACATGTTAAAAGAATATTCTGAAGAATCAGAAGTTGTTTTAATAGTAGATGAAGATCAGTATACTACAAATATTCTAAAGAATTATTTGATTGATTTAGGTTATAGGATTTTAACTGCCAGAAATGGAGAAAAGGCTTTAAAAATCATAAATGAAAGTAAAATTGACTTGGTCATTTCATCTATCTCGTTGCCAAAGTTAGATGGTTTTTCATTAAAACAAAAAATGAATGAAAAATCAAATACGAGAAAGATAAAGTTTATATTGATTGATTTCAAAAAATCTCCTTCAAATACAAAAAGAGCGTATTCTTTGGGAATAAATTATTTTATAAAAAAACCTTTTTTGATAGAAGAAGTCGTTGGAATAGTAAACAACATAATTTTGGGTGATTACAGTGCTTAGTCTTGATCTGCTATTCAAAATCATGTGGTTTTTATTATTTGTTGATATATATTTTTTTGCTCGTTTATTGCTCAGAAAATTTAATATGAGAAAATTTAGACAAAAAGAGGCTTATTATATTGAAAAAGTTGGAAAAAACTTCAAAGATATAGATATAGATTTGATAATAGAAAACAGAGTTCACTTAAATCAGCTCATAGAGCACATTAAAATCGTTGATATGAGTGATGAAGAAAAAGAAAAATATACTCAAATATTTATCAACAACAATGTACATAAAAAATATATAAAAAGGCTATCTTCTTTATCCAAAATTAGAAGAAAAGAAGCAGCAGTAATCTTGGGTTACATAAAAACATACGATGTTCTCCGAGAATTAGAAATAGCATTAATAAGAGAGAAAAAAGAGGATGTAAAATTTTATATTTTATGGGCTATTGTAAAGCATAAAAATAAGAACTCTATTCCTGTAATTTTAAGGAGTGTTAAAAACTCTACACCTTTTTATTTTAATAAAGTATCATCTTTAATGGTTGATTATGGGAAAGATCTATATTATTATTTGAGTTATAAGATGGATACAGACGAAGAATATTTACAAAAATTGATAATCAATTTTGCTTCTTATTTTCCAAAAGAATCTTTTAGATTTTTTTTAATTGAGAAAGCTACAAAATCCAGCTCTAAAGAAATAAAAGAATTAGCTGTTAATGCTTTATCAGAAAATTATCCAGAAGTTTTAGATGATGAATTCTTTTTAAAAAATGATGACGAAGAAATAAGAAAAAAGGCTATAGAAGCAATTGCCTATAAGAACAATTTTTCAACAATTATAAAGGTTTCTGAATTTCTTGCAGATGAAAAAGTTTATCAAACTGCTATTTCAACTATATCTTCAATACTAAGATCCAGACCAGGACTTATAGAAAAAGTTGTAGAACTATTTAAAAAAGAGAAAAATAGTGAAAAAAAGAAGGCTTATGCAAGAATTCTATCCTTAAGAATTGAGTATTTTATGTACAAATTAATGTCTAGAGATAAAGAATACGCAAAAGAAATAATAAAAGAAATCATGTTTTCTCATAAAACCAGTGAAATAATAGACTTTGTGAACAAGAACAAAATAGAAGAAATTGAAATTGAGATGATTTCTGTCTTAAACTCAGTAAAATCAGATGATTATGTAAAACGGGAATTATCATATTACTTAAATGGCGATCTTTTAGAAAAGTTAAGTTTAGAAAGAGAAGAACCTGAGTCATTACCTCATTTTGTCACTAATGAAAAAGGTAAGATAAAATTTCAATGGTTTTTCTTGTTAATAACGTTTTTAATACCTATAGCAATATTTTATTTCACAAAATATGATTTTATACAAAATAATGAACAAACTGAAATTTTAAAGGAGTTTGTTGTTGATTTTAATATATATTTAGGATTTTATGTAATCTCATTAAACTTAATATATTTGATTATCTTAGTGTTTTCATATTTAGAAAAATACAGACAAGAGACTCTTTGGAATTTGAAAAATATGGAGATGCTTACAAAAGAAGGTATATTACCCTCAATTAGTGTAATAGCACCTGCATATAATGAAGAAAAAAACATCGTGGAAAGTGTTAATTCGCTTTTAAGTTTGGACTATCCCGAATATGAACTTATAGTTGTGAACGATGGTTCAAAAGATTCTACATTAGAAAAATTAAAATCTTATTTTTACCTTGAAAAAATAGACTATGTAGTAAATGAAAAACTTATGACTCGGCCTATTAGAGGTATTTATTTTAATAAAAACATTCCAAACCTTATAGTTATAGATAAGGAAAATGGAGGTAAAGCTGATTCTTTAAATGTAGGCATTAATGTCGCTTCAAAAGAATATATATGTGGAATTGACGCGGACTCTATACTTGAAAGTGATAGTTTGTATAAATTGGTTTCTGTTACTATTGATGAACCAAATGGAATATCAGCTGTTGGTGGTAATATTATTCCTGTAAATGGTAGTAAAACAGATAGAGGATTTTTTGAAGAAGTGAAAATTCCAAAGAATCCATTGGCACTTTTTCAAACAATTGAATATATTAGAGCTTTTTTGGCAGGTCGATTAGGTTGGTCCAGTATAAACAGTTTACTTATAATATCAGGAGCTTTTGGATTGTTTAACAGAGAGGACACGATTCAAGCAGGAGGATATATGACCGAATCAGAAAGATATGGTAAAAATACTCTGGGGGAGGACATGGAACTTGTAGTCAGAGTTTTATCAGGTATTAAAGAGAGAAAAAGCAAGCGTAAAATTAGCTTTGTTTACAACGCCAATGCTTGGACTGAAGTTCCAGAAAAGTTTTGGAGCCTTTTTGTTCAGAGAGATAGGTGGCAAAAAGGTTTAATTGACATACTTCATTTTCACAGAAGAAAAATTTTCAACAAAAATTATGGAACTATGGGATTAATAGGGTTACCTTATCATTTTATCTTTGAAGCACTTGGACCAATTTTTGAGTTTTCAGGCATAGTAGTTTTTTTGATAGGCCTGTATTTAGGCATAGTCAGTTTTGAAATATTTATATTTCTTTTTATTGCAGTAGTAATGCTTGGGACAGTTGTTTCAATATCATCTTTTATAATAGCTGAAGATGAGGTTAACTATTTTTCATTTAAAGAAACAATAGTTCTTTTAATATTTTCTATTTTAGAAAACTTTGGATACAGACAATTTCAAAATTTTGTAAGATTATTTTCTTATTTCAATTCAATGAGAAGCAGGCAATCATGGGGTAAAAGTAAAAGGAAAGGTTTTAATAAATAAACTCAAAACCTACTCCAATTAATAAAAGATTAGAAATAAAATCATAATCCCCAATAAATTTTATATTAAACGTATCATATATTAATTTATATGATGCGTTTAAATTATTTATATCAGTATGATTGAAAAAATAATTAAGGTCAATATTATACAAATTAAGTCTTGGATTTAAATAGTAGCTGAAGATATTTTTTGTGCTTGAATCATAAAATTCCAAAGTATCTATTAAATTAACGCTTAAATTTAAGTAACCATTATCAAAAAACATTGAATAACCTATCGTTCCATGATTTAAAAGAGAATAGTTTAAATTTATATCTTGATTACCTTTGTATAGAGAATTTCTATATCCAAAATTAAAATTATCAAGATAAATTTTTCCACCTAAAAAATAAAATTGATTATGAGATAATCCAGCGAAAATATTGTAAAAGTCTTTGGAAAAATCTAACTGCAAAGAATATTTATCATAAGAATAGTTCAATAGAGTTAAATCGCCTGAAACATCAATACTATATATCTCTCTATTGTTATATTGATAACCTCCAGACACAACACTTGTTATTTCTGTACCTATTAATTCGGTTTTATAATCAACGAAAATTCTGTTAAATTTGAAATCATAATAAGAATCAATTAAATTTTTTACTTCATCAGTAAAATTATAGTTTTCAGCTTGCAATTTTTTTATAACTTCTAAAGCTTTTTCATAATCTTTTTTCCAAAAAAGAATCTTAGCTTTATTTTCTAAAACTGCAGGTGAATCTATACCAGTATTTTCAATTATTTTAATTGCCTCATCAAACTTTCCTTGCCAGGCTAAAACGTTTGAATAGGCTATTATAAGCTCTTCTGTTTTAAAGTCTTCCATCAATTTTGAATAAAGCTCTTCTGCTTTATCATACTGCCCATCCCATGCATATTGTTGAGCATCTCTGAGCAATTCATCATATCCAAAAGAAAATGTTATAGCGGTTATTAAAAGAAAAATAATGAATAAACTTATTTGTTTCAAAATAATCACCCCTTGATATAAACTCTTTTTATCAATTATAACAAGTCAACATCATTTTTACGAATCAAAATGGCTTTTTAGTAAAAAACAAATTCCAAGGTTGGATTTGAGATATGTTATTGAGAAGTTTAAAACCATTTTTTGATTTTAAAAATGATTAGCATTATAACTACCATTGTAGCCATTATTCCAAGAGCATAAAAATAACCAAAATCCCAATTTAATTCGGGCATATAAGAAAAGTTCATCCCATATAGTCCAGCAACAAAAGATAAAGGAATAAAAATAGTCGAAATTATGGTTAAAACTTTCATTATTTCGTTCGTTTTGTTACCAATTAACGATAAGTATATTTCAGTTATATTAGTCGTTGTATCTTTCAATAAATCTAAATTATCTGATATTTGTAAAATGTGGTCGGTTAAATCTCTAAAATAGATCAAATTTTCTTTAAGCACATATTCGTTGTCTTCTTTGTTGAAAAACATGGCCAGATCTCTAAAAGATATTAAATTCTTTTTTAAAATTATTAACGACTGTTTGATTTCTTTTAGGTCTAAAAGTTGTGATTGTTCTGGATTTATTGTAACTTCTTCATCGATATCTTCTAACTCTTCAGCTGTATGATTTAAGATAATAAAATATTCATCTATTATTATGTCAAGCAAAGAATACAAAAGATAATCTACTGATTTGCTTCGTATTATCCCTTTGTTCTTTTCTAATCTTTCAATAATTTCGTGAATAAAAGAGAATTCTTTTTCTGTAAAAACTATTAGGTTATTACCAATTAAAACTATACTTATTTGATAGAAATTCAAATTATTTTCTTTTAGTTCAGGCAATTTGACTACTATATAAACATAATTTTCATAAGTTTCAAATTTTGTCCTTTGATTTATGTTGGAGATATCTTCAAGTGTGAGTTTGTGGATACCAACATGATTCCCAAAATTTTTGAGAGTTTCTGTATCTGAAATCCCCTGAAAATAGATTAAATTGTTTCTCTTGTCGATATTCTTTATTTCTGGAATAGAATTCATATCTTTTTTTAGTTTTTCGTTATCATAAGCTATGTTTATTATAGATGCTTTTCTTTCTTCATTTTCTTCGTCTCCAGTATAGGTTATTTCACCAGGAAGTTTTTTGGATTTTTTTAAAATATTTTTAACTGATAGTTTCACTTATATCCCTCCCTTATGATAATTATACATTAAATTAACATTATTTTGTTAAACAAGCATGAGTTATAATAAATATGGAGGTGGAAATTATGAAAGTAAAATCATTTTGGCAAAACCAGCTGGACAAAACATTTTATTATAAAGAAGAAAATAAAAATGATATAAAACGTTTGAAGAAAAATTTCCAACTCTTTTTTGAGAAAAAAGACTTAGATAAAATGAGAAGAATTTTCTATAAACTTAAGATAAATAAAAACTATATCGTGAAAGTTGAAGATAGCTGGAAAGAAGTATTTGGCTTTCAAGTTGTGATGACAGAATTCAATTCAAAAGTCAATTATTATAAATACAAGAAAATTATAGATACGATGAAATCTGAAGGGATAAAAACATACGGTACTTCAACTATGAACATTTTCCCATATGAAATAGTTGAAGATTTTTCAGAGAAAAGATCATGGTTTTTAGACATAGAGGTTATTGAAAATAGAAATCAAAAAATTTTCACCGGGGAGATTATATCTATAACCTTTTACGATTCTCAAGATAAAAAATATTATTCTATAATAACAAAACCCTTTAATGCCAATATAGAAGAATATGATGATAACTATATTTTTGTGGAGAATGAATATGATTTGATGAAAAAATTTGAAGAGTTTTTGAAACTCAAAAAGCCCGATGTTATATCTGGTTGGTATTCTGAGGGGTATGATATACCTTATATAATTAACCGGGCAAAGAATTATAATATAGAGTTATCTGTAATACCAGGTTTATATTCGAATTCTAAAACAATGGACATAGGCGGTAGAAAAATAACAAAAAATTACATACCTGGCGTTGATCTGGTGGATTATTTGGAATTATATAAAAAATATATTTTTGATCAACCCACTTCTTTTAAGCTATCTACTGTAGCAAAATTTCACGATTTAAAAGGGAAAACTGAAGAAAAAGGATTTTTCAACTACAAAAAAGATTTTAAAAAATTTGTCGATTATGCTATAAGAGATGTTGAAATACTTGTAGAACTAGAGCAAAAACTAAATCTTCTGAATTTATTGTATGGGCTGCAGGCAGTGATAAAAATACCTGTTAATTTTTTAATGGCTAATTCTATAGCCATAGAACATTTTCTAAACCAATTTTTATATGAAGAAAATACGACCGTTCAGGACACAGCAGAAATAAAAGATGATCAAATAGAAGTTGAGGGGGCAATAGTTTTGCAACCAGAAGACGAAACATATAACAACGTTATTGTGTTGGATTACGCTTCTTTGTACCCTAATATCATAGTTACTTACAATATTTCTCCAGAAACTCTTATAGAAGAAGATAACGAAGATATCAAACAAGTTGATTTGACTGATATGTATAAAGAAGAGGACAAGAGTGATTCCGTTAAATTTTCTTTAGAAAAAGAAGGAATTTTTCCAAGGATGATCAACTTCTTGCTGGGTGAGAGACTGAAGTATAAAAAAATGGCAAAAGAAGCCAAACCCAACAGTTCAGAAAAGGTAAAATACGATATAAAACAGTTAAATTATAAAATACTTTTAAATTCCATGTATGGAGTGATTGGTACATCTCGTTTTCCTCTGCACGATAAAAGATGTTCTTCTGCTATAACAACGGCTTCAAGAAATGCTCTAAGATATCTCAACAAAAAATTGCATAAAAAAGAATTTGAGATGGAGTATGAAGAGAGAAAAATACAATTTAAAACACTTGTAATTTATTCAGATACTGATAGTTCTTTTGATCATATAACCCTAAAGAATGTAGAAAAAGCAGATAAAAATCTAATATTGGCTATAGCAAGCTATTTGGCAAAATATATAAACAATATCATTGCAAAAGAACTGCCAACCAAATATTCAAATACAAAAGAAATAGTCGATAGAACAACGTTGACAGTTGATGTAGACAAACTATTTAAAAAAGTGAAATTCTTTGGTGTTAAAAAAAGATATTTTGGTATAGATTTTGAGGATAAAATAATAACTCACGGCGTTGAAGTTGTAAGGAAAGATACTCCAGCTGCAATAAAAAAAATGTTATCCCAACTTTTTATATTAGCTTTAAAGGGAGAAATAGAAGAAGCACATCTTCTAAAATCATTTGAGGTCTTGAAAGAACTGGATTTGGAAGATATTGCAATTTTCAAAAATATAACAAAAAGAAATTTCGATAAATATAAAACTATTCCCAATCAGGTTAGAGCTATTATAGTAATGCAAAAGTTATTTGGATTGAAATACAGCTTAAACGACTCAGTCCTTTATTACCCTGTAATTTTTAAATCTCCAAGCACATTTAAAATTGTTTCAGAGGTTTTTAACTTAACTCCAAAAAATAATTTTGAGTTAAAAGCTTCATTGGCGATTGAATACGAACATGTGGAAAAACTAAAACAATTAATAAAAGAAAATATAATAGAGATAGACTATTTAACAATTTTTGAGAAAAATATCTTGACACGCTTAGAACAATTTTCTGAAACTGTCAAGATTATTCAAAAAGTGAGATATGATTTGGGAATAATAACAAAAAATAAAAATTTAAAGCTTTTTTAAAAAAAATAATCAGCCCATATTTTTGGGCTGATTATCAGTATTTTTTAATATTGTTAATTATTTCTATTTCTTCTTCTTGGTAAATATCACTTCTAATTTTTTGAACAAGCATTTAAATCACCTCTTTTGATTTAAAATACCCTCATATCTAAAACTAATTTAGAGTGTTTGCTGTATAGTTCTTCTTGTGCACTTTTGTAATTTAATGCTTTTCTCATTTTTTTATTTCTCAATCTTTTAAACATATCAATACCTCCTAAATTTACGATTTTTTTATTTCAATAAAATCGGTATAAAAGAACATTTATCATTATCAATGTTATTATAAATCTTCAAGTCCACCTGATGTCAACAGCATAAACCTCCTTTTTTATGTAAATATTTCATTAAAGATTGGGTGCACTCCACTACGTTTCTTGTAACCATTTTCACTATATTTTTATAATCATCTTTAGTCTACTTTTAAATTATTTGATTATTATTCAGAATTATAAAAAAATATCAAAAAAAGAGACCTTTTAAAAAGGCCTCTTAGTAAATAATCTGTTTTTTCAATAATCTCTATTATTTTTTACACTCATATAAAAAACCCTTGTTCTACTTTTTGTATCTCATTTCAATATAGGCTTCTTTAAACCCCATTTTTTTATAAACCTTTCTTGCTCTTTTATTGTCAAAGTCTACATGAAGAGCAATGTCTCCTTCACTTTTGTTAATCATAAGATCAAGTAGTTTTTTCCCTAATCCTTTTTTTCTATATTTTTTATCTAAAGCAATGTAAACAAGAATATTTTCTGGGATATATCCTTCCATATTTGTATTGTTTATTACTGCAACACCAACAAGAGCATTATTTTCATTGAGAATAATACCGATAATACCGCTTAAAAACTTCTCTTTTCCTAACACGTATTCAAGAGCTTTTAAAATGTATTCTTTATCATCATTGTATTTTCCCAAATGTAAAAATAAAAAATCAACTATTTCTGTTTTGGAAACATTTATTTTTTCAAGGTCTTTCTCAGTGTCTACAAGAAAAAATCTGTAGTCTTTTTCTTCGTGGGTATGTTTAGTTTTGAACTTCATTTTAAACCCCCCTTAAATTTTTGTGACATATAATTATAACACGAAAAAATGTAAAATCTTTTTTAGATGGAGGATCGAGGTTGGAAGATAGTGAGAATTTGTTTTACAAATTCTTGGTTGTTTGTTGATAGTTGTTAAGATTTTTCTTTTAGAAAAATCGTTGTTGGTAAAAACAGAAACAGAAGCACAACTATGTCATGTCGACTAAACGAAGTGCATGGAGACAACTCATAAGTCAATTTTGCTTTGTAAAATTTTAATCTCCTCTGAATGTTTCAGAGAAGGGGAGCGCTTTATTGGAGAGGAGTTTAGACACTTGATTTTAGAACAATTTCGAAATATAAAAACTCAAAGTAGGTCGTTTTTTAACCTTCGTTCAACAATAAAATTGATGTACAGCTCATATTATCCATCCGTGGATAAATTCGCATGAAAAACATCCGTGTTTTTCAACATCAATTTTTATATTGTTTCACTCAGTAAAACTCCAATACTTTTCATTTTTATATTTCTTCATTATTTAATTCATTGTTGAAGACTTTTGCATATGTCATGTCGACTAAACGAAGTGCATGGAGACAACTCATAAGTCAATTTTGCTTTGTAAAATTTTAATCTCCTCTGAATGTTTCAGAGGAGTCCCTGTGAAGCAGGGGAGGAGTTTAGGTTTTTAAACAATTTTGAAATTTTTTAAAATCTTTTAAAATAATAAATAGAGCCCTTCACAAAATCAAATTATTGAAAAAATAGTATCTTCAATCACTTGAAAATGCTAAAAATTGCAAACTCTCAAAAATCAGCTCAGACATGCAATTTTTTAATTAAGGGTACCCCATTAAGGGGCACCCTTAATTAAAAGGGAGTTATTTAGGTGTATAAATCAACATGCTGAACGGTTCCAGCACCACCATGGTCTTTAAGAAAAATTCCGGTACTTTTTATGACACCTAGTGCATCGTCAATAGATCTCTTGATAGAAAATTCAGAGTCAACATTACCTAAATATATAGCACCTATGTCTTTATCTTTTAAAGAAAACAAAACGTCAGACCCATCAGAAGTTTTTGTCCATAATTTCAAATCATCAAATACGCTATCATTTTCATCAATCCAGCCATTCCCATCTTCATCGTAGTTAGATAATTCTTCAAAACCATTTCCAGTTTGAGGTCCAAATAGTTCATTACCGTCATTTATTTTACCATCAGAATTTTTGTCTAAGACTAAAAAGCCACTACCTTCATCAGCAAAAGAAATTAAATCTTTTGTCCCATCTGAATCAAGGTCAAATTCAAACTTAGTGTCTGTTAATTCTGCAGCAGTTCCATCAAAATTAACTACCAATGGATCGATTGCGTCCCCCATTCTTACGCTAAGAGTTTCTTTTTCAAACATAGCCCTTTCCATAAAAAGAGAAACATCGATGTTGATCTCTTTCCCATCAGAAGTTTTTACAATGCCTTTTGCAGAAAATTCCATTTTTTCATACTCCGACCTTTCTGTTACAGAATCGTATTCAAGTCCCCAACCATATCTTCTTGACTGTTCTTTATTTTTGGGTAGATTTTTTTGAATTTCTCCAGTTTTTTCCTTTATTTCTGCAATCTTCTTTTTCAACTCTTCCATATCTTCTATGGTTGAAAAATTGATTTTTTTACCAGTTAATTTTTCAAGCATTTGTTGTAATAGTTCAAGTTCCATCTTTTCTTTTGAATCAATCTCCATCTCCTCTAAGTCTAATTCTTCTATGTTGGCTATATCTGTCGTTTTTAAAGTTTCTCTAAGATTTTTTACTAAAGATTTTAAATCATCTCTAAGTTTTTTAAGCAAGTCATTCTTATTTTCTGTTTCTTTGGGTCTTTTCCCTTTCCAAAAAAGAAGTCTTTCTTTTTTTGATTGTTTTGACATAAAAATTCGATTCGAGTTCAATTGCATATTTGAGCTTTCTATTTTCACCGTAAACACCTCCCTACTAAAATTATATCGACTAAAACAAACTACATTATTAATTTAATAGTAAAGTTTGTTATTATAACAAGTAATAAATAGAGCCCTTCACAAAATCAAATTATTGAAAAAATTGCAACGAGAGATTTTAAAATGTATAATAGTATATATAGGTATTAGTGAAAGAGGTGTAGCTATGAAAAATGTAAAAGTTTTTCCATTGAATCAACATCATTTTGAGGAAGTTGCAAATTTAATAATCCCTGAATATGAAAAAGATCCATTCAATTTTTTGTTTATTGGACCTTCTGGTTTTTATGTAAAACAAGTTGCTGATTTGGTAGCTAAAAAATTAGATAAAACAATTAATAGAGATGCTTTCAGAGTCATCAACCAGTATATAACAGAACTCTTAAAAAATAGCGAACCAGATTCAGTTGTTTTAGAAAGGGATTTTTTGAAAGTATACATAAAAAAAGAAATAGAGGATTTAATAGAAAAAGAAAAAGGTGATTCTGAATTTTCAGAATATTTAAAGATAATTTCTAAATCACAAAAGTCTACTGATTATATTTTGGATATATTTGAAAAAGAATGGGAAATAACCAGACTACAGAATACTGAATCTTTGAAGTATTCTGAAAATTTTGAAGAATTTCACAATTCTTTTGACGAAGAATCTAACTTGTATAAACTATATAAAAATTTGCAAGGATCTTTGGAAGATATCTTGAATAGTAAGTTTGATGGTTCGATTACCACAGAAAAAAACTACGACCCAACGAGTGTATATAAATGGTTTGTGGAAGATTATAATATTGAGAAAAAAGACAAAAAATTAATCATATCCGGTTTTTTTGATTTAACTCCTCTAACTTCTAATGTTTTGAACAAATTATTTGAAATGTTTGAAACTGTAGATTTTTTCGTTTTTCAAAAATTAAACGATAGGTCATTTTTCTCACTAAATGGTGTATATAATTACCTTTTAGATAATGGTTTTGAAATTTCTACAAAATCAGAAAAATTAAAAACTTCTTTTCAAAATAAGAAGTTCAGAATAATAAAGATGTCAGATAATATAGATGAGATACAAAAGATCGCTGGTATGATAAAAAAACATTTGATAAACAATGATTATAAACCTGAGGAAATAGGAATAGTAATTCCAGACGATTCCTATGGCTCCATATTTTCAGATTACTTTGAAGAAATAGGGATTCCTTATAGATTCAAACAAGACATCCCTTTGTCAGAAAGCCAAATTGTGAACATATTGCTTCAACCTCTTAAAACTGTTGTAAGAGGATATGAAGTTGAAGATTTGTTGGCAATGATTGAAACAGGTTTTGGCGGAGATTCCCCGTTAACTATGGAACAAATTGAAAGCTATTTAAGGCACTTAAATCTTATTTATTCTTCTGGAAAAAGTTCTCTCAACGCCAGGAAAAAAGAGTGGATAGAAAAAATAGAAATTTTTGAAAAAGAATTAAAAGTTAATTTAAATAAATCGGACGAAAAAGAAAGAATTGAAAAACAAATAGATGAGACAGAAAAATTAAAAGAACTGTTTTTAAACCTCTTTGATATATTAAAAGAAGTTTTGAAAAACAGAAAGAGTTTTACAGTTAGTTCTTACAGAAAATTACTTGAAAAATGGTTTAAAAATGATATTTTGAAAATAAAAAGGCTTGAAGATTATTTGGATGATATGTACGAAAACAAAATGATACATTCTGAAATAAATGCATTAAAAGCGTTTGAATCTCTTTTACTAAAAACCGAAAAATCTTTAGAAAAACTTTTGAAAAAAGAAAAGAACATCAAAATTGAAAAATTCTATAAAATTATATCAGAGCTAACCCAAATAGAAAGCTTTAGAGATTCTGAAAACTATTCCAATACAGTTGAAATAATGAATTTATCAGATTCAAGATTTGTATATAAAAAGAAAAAGTTCTATACAGGCTTTACTGAAGATAGTTATCCAATGATAGCAAACAATCCGTTCTTAAATTCTATAACTAACGAAACTGGGAATATGATGAGACTAGCAGAAAAAGGATTTAGAAGGAACCTAATCATATCCATGATTTTTTCTGATGAAATTATATTTACAAACCCTGTTGCCACATTATCGGGTCAGCAAATTCTATCTTCTCCATATGAAAAGGAGTTTATAAATCTATTTAATATAAAGCCAGAAAAAATGTATAAAAACAGAAGAGAGATAATAAAACAGAATCCGGATGAAATTTTTTCTTACAATGAAGCAATTCTTTATTACATATTAAATGGAATTGAAATTTCAGATGAAACTTTCAAAAAGGCCAAGATGGATATAGAAAAGCTATCAAATTACAAAGTAAACAACGAATGGATATCACCTAAAAAAACATCTGTGAACAATTTATCACACAATAGGACATCAACCTACGTTGATTGCCCTTTTAAATACTACCTTTCAAATGTGGCTAAAATATCTGGCGAAAAAGATTTTAGCGTTTTTGCAGAAGGAAATTTAAAACATAAAATAATGGAAAAACTGTTTATAAAATATCCAGATTATACCCAAATTAAAGAGATGGAAATTGACACTGAAAAGCTAAAAAATGAAATAAAAAAGATAGCTTTTGAAGTGTGGGATCAAACAGTGTATGATGAGATATCAAGGTATGAAGCAGTCAAAACTGTTGAAATAGAAAAAATAGCTGAAGATTTGTTATTGTCTATACAAAATCACCTTGAAGAATACATAAAAATAAGAAAAAACATGGAATTGAACTATTCTCAAGTTGTTAAGACAGAAGAAGTTCTACAAGAGAAGCTTGATTTCATAAAACATAAAGGGGTTAACTTCAATACACGTATAGATAGAATAGATCTTTTAAATGGTAATTACGAGTACAGGTTGGATGAATTTGATGATATGATGTCTGGTAGTGCTTATTCAATAATTGATTATAAAAACAAATACAACATACAGAGTGAACAACTGTTTTTGTACTACATGACTTTAAAACAAAGTCAAGAATGGAAGAATAAATTAGAAAATAGCAGTGTTTATCTAAAATTCGTACCTTTATCAGAAGTAAAGCTAAAAGTTGGGGATAAATTTATAAAAATCCAAGATGATACGGTAATTTTGAAAAAACCAGGTAATTCAAAGGAATACGTGAATTTTCATATTTCTGAATTCTATAAATGGATGGATAAATTATTGGATTACATAGAAAACTCATATTTTGTCCCAATAGCGAAAGAACCAAGAAAGATAGAAAGATTCATAATAGAAATGAAGAATAAATATGAATGTAGAGATACAGGAGACAAATATTATGAATGTGATTTTTGTGAATTTAGAAATCTCTGTACTTCTTTAGAGTATTTAGACAATTTCAAGGTAAAACCAAAATCTTTTTATAGGTGATTAATATGGATTTATTAAATGAAATACAAAAAAACCCAAATAGAAATTTTTTCATATCTGCTTCAGCTGGAACGGGAAAAACTTATACCCTTACAAAATATTATATAAGTATTTTGGAAAATAACTATCCAGACTATGACATAGTGGATAGAATAGTTGCAGTAACCTTCACCAACAAGGCTGCGGGTGAAATGAGAGAAAGAATTATGGAAGCTGTTTACGAAAAATTAGAAGAAAACCCGCCTAAAGGCACTGTTTATGAAGAGTGGTACAACTATTGGAACAACATAAAAATAAATTTATCCAGAGCTTGGATAAAAACAATCGACAGTTTTTGTTCCAGAATATTGAGGGATAACAATATACAAATTGGGATAGACCCTAACTTTGGAATGGTATCAGAATTTAAAAAAGATAGAGAAATAGACAAAGCTATTTATTATAGCTTAAAGATTATATTGGAATTATATGAAGATAGAGAAATAGAATGGTTGAGAAGTCTTTCGGATAAAAGAAAAAACAATATAAAAAACAACATAGAATTACTAAAAAAAGAAAAGGATAAGTTTAAAAAAACCCTATTAGTAATTTTGAATGAGCTTAAACTGGATAACTTCAAAGACCTCATTAAAGAAGTTATTCAAAAATGGAGACTTGAAATGGTTAGGGTAAAAGTATTTGAAGAGCTTGAACTTGCTGATACTGATTTATCCAATAAATACACGGATATTTTATGGTTGTTCAAAATAATTGCGAATATATCAAAAGAATATTTTGAAAGCCTAACTTTAGACAACTTTCAGTTTGATTTCAAAGGAATATTGGAAAAAACTGTTGAAGCCCTTGATAACAAATCAATAAGGGAAAAATATAAAAATAGGTTTAAATATATAATAGTCGACGAATTTCAAGACACAAATTACTTACAAAAAGAGATATTTGAAAAATTACACCATGAAGATAATTATTTATTCTATGTTGGGGATAGAAAACAATCTATATATAGATTCAGAGGGGCAGATGTATCTGTATTTACAACAGCAAAAAATGAATTCCAGTCTAAGAACTATTTTTACTCCTCTTTAAATACAAACAGGAGATCTGAAAAAGAGATTGTAGATTTTGCAAACGAACTATCCTCACAGGTTCTTTTTAACACAAAGAATCTCAACCAGGAAAACATAGATTACAAAATACTTGAAGATGCAGACTTTCAAAAAGACGATTTCTCATATTCAGAAGATTCCAAAGATCAAATAATAACCCCCAATATAACTGGAGAAGACGATAAAAGAATAAAGTATATTAATATAACCCCAGAAGCTAATAACAATTCTGAAAGAAAAAAATCAGAAATACAAGCCATGGTGAAAACTGTTAAAAACCTTGTTGGTAAAGAGATGACTTTCAGAAAAAGAGTAAATGGAAAAATAGTTAGAGAAATAAGAAATATTCAACCAGGAGATATAGCGATACTACTGAAACAAATGTCTGGGTATGAAGAAGAAATAAAACAAGAGTTTAACAAAAACAAAATCCCTTTCTACATAATAGGGGGTAAATCTTTTTACTATAAATCTGAGATCCAGGCTCTTTTTTCAGCTTTATCTGCAGTTCAAAACCCATTTAACGATTTTGAATTTTCAAGATATATGATGTCTTTAATAGGTGGAATGACTTTTATAGAATACGACAAATTAACAAAATTGAGAAAAGACAAAAATAGTTTATTCGAAACATTTGAAGAGAATTTAGATGTTTTTGAAAATTCCAATAATATTTTAATAGCCTACAAGGTTTTGAAAAAGTATAAAGATTTAAAATATTTTTTAAAGCCAACTTCTATATTGAAAGGTATAGTAAATGAAACAGAATATCTTTTGAAACTATCTGTGTTGGATGATTCGGAATCGGCAATATCCAACGTAAAAAAACTGTTGTCCGATGCAGAAAAGTATAACAATATTGCAAGTTCTTTTTCAGAACTTGTGAGACTTTTAAAAAAATCTACGGATATAGACGAAGAAGAAGCCGTGTTGGAAGACGAAACATCTAACAGTGTAAAAATAATGACCATACATAAATCAAAAGGGTTAGAATTTCCCATAGTCATTATGGGAGGGTTGTACAAGAGCCAGAAAAAGAATAAATCTTCTGAAGTGGAATTTTCTTTGCCCAATTCGGAGGGAGAAAATTACTATATTATAAACAGTATTTTTGAAGATATATTGAAGGAAACAGATGACCCATTTTTGAAGTGGTTTAAAAACAACGATTTTTTAGATCAAACGGAAAACCACAGATTGATGTACGTTGGTGTAACCAGGGCAAAAGAGATGTTTTTACCTTTGTTGGTTGATACGAAAAATGCTACCTACAACGATTTTTTTACCAAACTCAATTACAATGGAATAGACCAAATAAACGAAGAAGATTTACAAGAAATAGACATGGAAATAAAAGATAAAACAGACAGAAAAACAGTTATGGTGCAAGAAAGCAATTTAAAGAAGTTCGAACATTTGGCTTATAAACAATATATAGCACCAACTTATCTTATAAACGAAACAAAGCCTTCAGAATCAGAATACGCAGAAGAACAAGGACAAAAAGTAGACAAAGTGAAATTGGATAGCCTTTTTTCTGATCAAGAACTTTTGTTTAGAGGGTCTGATTTACACGCAAAACTCCAGAGTTCTTATGAGTTTCACCATTTAGAAAATTTAGTGGAGAGGGAATTACTTCCAAAAAAATTGATCAAAAATGATATGATTAAATACGCTTTCAGCCCTGAAAATAAAGTTGTTAAAAATGAGTGGAGAATAGTAAAAAACATTGAAATAAACAATAGAGACTACATGCTTTTTGGAATCCCAGATAAAGTGATAATTGACAATGGAAAAATAACTATTTTAGACTACAAATATTCTGGATTATACGATGAGGAAAAGATAAAAGATTACAAATTCCAAATATCGTTTTACTTGTATTTGTTGAAAGACTTTGGAATTCCGAAAGAAGGTTACATAGTAAGCATAAAAAATGGAAAAACTGTTAAATTTGAATACGATCAAAATATAGAAAGCAAAATATTTAATAAAATCAAAGAGTTAAATTAACAAAGATTCATGGGAGAATTGCAAAGGTTTAAAACTTAATGATAAATTATAACCCGGGGTTAAACCCGGGTTTTATATTTCTATCCATTTATTGTTATTGTTTGAGCTTTCAACAGCTGCTTCTATGAATTTTACTCCTTGTATCCCAGTATCTATTTCCGGATAATAACCGGCAGAAATTTCAGCTCCATAATCCTTTCTCAAAATAGCGTGCATAAAATTTTTGTAAGTTCTGGCGAATGCTTCTATATAACCTTCGGGGTGTCCACCTTCAGTCAAAAAATCTTTTTTGATTTCTGGATAAATTAGAGAACTGTTTCTGGAGATTATCTGAGATGGTCCATTTAACTTTGAAAATTCTATATAATTAGCCCTATTTTGTTGCCATTTTATAGAACCTTTTGTCCCCACTATCTCAATTCCAAGATCATTGTCATGTCCTATAGCAATTTGAGATATCCAGTAATGGCCTTTTGCTCCATTATCATATTCAACCATCATAGTTACATTGTTATCCAGTTTAATATTATCTCCAAACTTATCTAATCTTGCAGATAATTTTTTGATTTTCAAATCAGTTGTAAAACTAACAAGATTTTCCAAATGAGTTCCAATATCCCCGGTTGAATTTGTTGGCCCGGAAATTTTTGGGTTTAACCTCCAATTGGCATGCTTGTTATTTAAAATATTCTCAGTATCTGCCATCCAATCCTGGATATATCTACCTGATATATATCTCACCTCTCCAATATTGCCATTTAAAACCATCTTTTTTATCTGGTGAACCATTGAATATCCTGTATAAGCATAGGTAACTCCAAAAAGGAGGTTGTTTTTCATTGCCAAATCTCTTAGTTCAACTGCTTCATCAGAATTAATAGTAACTGGTTTATCACAGATAACATGAAACATATTTTTTAAGGCTTTTTTGGCTATTTCATAATGAAAAGCATTTGGTGTAGCTATTATTATAAAATCTGGTTTATCAGATCGTTTAGATTCTTTTTCTATCAGCTCTTCATAATCATTGTAAACCCTATCTTCATCAATTCCATAATCTAGTGCAAGAGATAGATTTTTTTCATAATCTCTTGAAAAAACTGAACATACTGGTTTAGACAATCCGTGGTAAGAAGCAGCTTTTCTGTGAACTTCACCAATTAAAGAACCTGGTCCTCCTCCTATCATTCCATATCTTAACTTTCTCATATGTTTCACCCCCTAAAATATATTGTATCACCAAAAAACTCCCATAAAAAGTATATGGGAGTTTTACATTATATAAGTTTATTTGATTTTTTATACGTTTTTAAAAATAAACAGCTTAAATTTTGAATTCAATTCCCTCATTATTTTGTTTTTTCGAAGGTCCCATATCAAAATTTTTTCCCAAGGCTATCACGGTTCCAAGTTCCGCAGGTAACCCAACTTTATTTATCTTTTCTATGGTTGTTTTTATATCATAATTAACCTTGACAAATTCGTGGGATACTACACCTTTTTCTATATTCAGTATTAAATAAACCGCTTTTGGGTTTCCTTCTTTTGTCCTTCCAACGCTTCCTGCGTTATAAATTGTTTTACCTTTTACATATTT
The DNA here is from genome assembly GCF_900102615.1 of Geotoga petraea. NCBI lineage: Bacteria > Thermotogati > Thermotogota > Thermotogae > Petrotogales > Petrotogaceae > Geotoga > Geotoga petraea. The sequence continues at coordinate 28,426 of NZ_FMYV01000001.1, forward strand.
GTGCATAGATAAATGCGTGTGTCCATTAATAACTATATCTTCTTCAAATGAATTTGCTACTTCTTCCAATCTTTTTGCTTCAGTAGTAGGTTTTATGTATTCAAGAAGGTAATTAAGAGGACTACCATGTACCAATAAGATGCTCACACCTTCTATTTCAAAGCTCATTTTTTTTGGGAGATTTTTCAAAAACTCCTTGTTTTCTTTATTTGTGTTTTTTATTGTCCAGTTTATCGAGTCGTCTCCAACTTCTGTTTCCCTTCCTGGATTGTAGGCACAACCACAGCTCTCTTTTTCGTTTCCTATGGCGTCATCGTAATTACCCATAATGGTTTTTATTCCAAGATCCCTTATTTTTTCAACAACATAATCTGGGTCTGGCCCATATCCAACCAAATCACCTGTACAATATATTTCTGATATTTCTCTTTTTTCAATATTATTTAAAACCGCGTCAAGGGCTTCTTTGTTACTGTGTATGTCTGAAATAATAGCTATTTTCATATTTTCACCTCACAACAAAAAATTCTTTTTTTCCCACTCAGGATTTCCATCGTTTTCAACAAATTCTTTAACCTTATTCTCTATTTCATCTCTTACTTCTCTAAATTTATTTAACTTTTCTTCTTCTGTACCATTCACATCATCTGGGTCATCAAAAGGCCAAAACATTCTTATGCTTATTCCAGGAAAAACCGGGCAATTTTCTTCAGCTTTTGAACAAACAGTGATTAAGAACCCAAATCTTTTATTATCAAAATCTTCAAAACCTTTTGAATATTGATCACTTATGTCAATACCTTTTTCTTTCATAACTTTTATTGTTAAAGGATTTATTTTTGAAGGGGTCAAACCTGCTGAATATACTTCATATTTATCATCTGCATAATATTTCAGAAACCCTTCTGCCATCTGACTTCTTGCGGAATTTCTTGTACATAAAAAAAGTACTTTTGGCTTTGACACTTTATTTCGCCTCCTTAAATTTATGTTTTGTTTTGTTGGCTATTTTTACGAGGGTCAACATAACTGGTACCTCTACCAAAACTCCCACAACAGTTGCAAGAGCTGCCCCAGATTTTAAACCAAATAACGAAATTGCAGTTGCAACCGCAAGCTCAAAAAAGTTGCTGGCTCCAATCAAAGAAGCTGGTGCTGCTATTTCGTGTTTTAAATTCCATTTATATGACCAAAAATAAGCGATTCCAAATATTAAAAATGTTTGTATGATTAAAGGAATTGCAATTAATCCAATGTGCAAAGGGTTGTTTAAAATAATGTCACCCTGAAATGAAAATAAAAGTATGAGAGTCAATAATAGCCCAATCATAGTAACAGAGTTGAACTTAGGGATGAATTTTGTATTCAAATACTTTTCTCCTCGGTTTTTAATGATAATAACTCTTGAAATATAAGCTATTGCCAATGGGATAACTATAAAAATAAAAACCGAAAAAAATATTGTTGAAAAAGGTACTAAAATATCGCTTATCTTCAATAAAAACCCAACAATTGGAGCAAAAGCTACCAATAAAATAAGATCATTAACCGCTACCTGTACCAAGGTATAAGCTGCATCTCCATCTGTTAGGTAACTCCAAACAAAAACCATAGCTGTACATGGGGCAGCCCCAAGTAAAACTGCTCCAGCAAGATATTCAGAGGCAAGATCGTCTGGAATAATGCCGTTAAAAATAACTTTGAAAAATAACCAGGCAAAAAAATACATGCTAAAAGGTTTTATCAACCAATTCACGGTTAATGTTACAACCAAACCTTTTGGCTTTTTACCAGCATTAACAATACTTGTAAAATCTATTTTTAACATCATTGGGTAAATCATCAACCAAATTAAAATCGCTATTGGAATTGATACGTTAAAATATTCAAACCTACTTAAAAAATCGGGAATTTCTGGTAAAAATTGTCCAACACCAATTCCCACTAAAATACTAATAGCTACCCAAATGGTTAGGTATTTTTCAAAAAACTTCATCCTTTTTTTCAAAACAAACACCGCCTTATTATATATGACAAGATTTAGGAGAATCCAAATATTTCTTTAGTTTTTTTAAATCATTTTGAAAAAGTTCTTCTTTTCTTATGTCTCTTAAAATTGATTCAACAAAATCGTATTTTTCAAAAATCTCATTGTTCAAACTGTAATATATCCAGTAACTCTGTTTTCTTTTTTTAAGAATGTTTAAATCACTCATCTTTTTAATATGCTTAGAAATATTTGGTTGAGTCATTTCTAAGACAGCTTCTAAATCACAAACACAATGTTCTGAATCATACAAAATATTCAAAATTCTCAACCTGGTTTGATCTGAAAATAGTTTTATAATTTCAACTATGTTGTTCATAATGCACCACCTTTTATATAACTGTTTGGTTATATAAATTGTAGCTAATAAAACCACTTAAGTCAATAGCTTTAACAATTCTTTATTTTTCTTAATAATTCTTAAACTTGACAAATAGTAGGTTATAAAATATAATTATATTAGAATATTCTAATATACTAAAATTAAGGAGGTTCAAAAATGAATAAGATAAAAGAAAATAAAAGAATAAGAATAATAAAAGCATTAGCTCATGAAGAAAGATTTAGAATTTTAGAGTTAATTTCAAAAAATCCTATGTGTGTATGTGAATTAAATGAAATGTCAGAATATTCTCAATCAAATATTTCTCAACATTTAAAAATTCTTAGAGACGCCGATTTAATATATCCAGAAAAAGATGGGAATAAAGTTAATTATTATTTAGCAGACAAAAAAATTATTGATTTAATCAAAACGATAAACAATCTTGTATAGGAGGCAATTAGATGTTTCAATGGGCTCATGATTTAGCAACGATCGTTGTAGAATGGTTAGGTCTCAATCCAGAATTAAGCTGGGGAGCTTCTCTTCATTTTTTTATATATGACACTATAAAAATATTGATATTGTTATTCATTATGATCTTCATAGTTTCATACATCAGAAGTTATTTTCCACCAGAAAAAACCAAGAAAATATTGGAAAAATTCCCTGGGATTACAGGAAACATAATGGCTTCATTATTAGGAGTTGTTACCCCTTTTTGTTCTTGTTCATCTGTTCCTATATTTATTGGGTTTATAGAGACGGGAGTACCATTGGGGGTAACTTTTTCATTTTTGATTACATCACCAATAGTTAATGAGGCAGCTTTTGGAATGCTTTTAGCATCATTTGGTTGGCAGGTCGCTACTATATATGTAATTTCAGGAATAGTTATTGGTGTAGTTGGTGGAGTTATTATAGGTAAATTTAAAATGGAAAACCAAGTAGAAGAATATGTTTACAACATTCAAATGGGAGAATCTCAAATAGAGAAAACAACACAAAATGAAAGATTTTCTTTTGCATATGAGAATGTGAAAGATGTAATTAAAAGAGTTTGGCTTTTTGTCATAATAGGTATTGGAATTGGTGGTTTAATACATGGAAAGATTCCAGCGGAATTTATAACAACATATTTAGGTAATAACCTCTTTACAGTACCTTTGGCAACAGTTATAGCTGTTCCACTATATTCAAATGCTCTAGGAACTATTCCAATTGCAGAGGCTTTAATTGGAAAAGGTCTTGGCCTGGGAACTGCTTTAGCCTTTATGATGGCGACAACAGCTCTTTCTCTTCCAGAAGGGATATTATTAAGGAAAGTTATAAAACCTAAATTGATATTCACTTTTTTTGCAATAACTGCTTTAGCGATAATGTTTACAGGATATCTTTTTAACATAATACTTTAGAAATTGTTATAAAACTTATGTTGGAAGATAGTGAGAATTTGTTTTACAAATTCTCGGTTGTTTGTTGATAGTTGTTAAGATTTTTCTTTTAGAAAAATCATTGTTGGTAAAATCAGAAACAGAAGCGCAACTATGTCATTTCGGCTAATCGAAGTGCATGGATACAACACATCAGTTAATTTTGCTTGCAAAATTTGAATCTCCTCTAAATGTTTTAGAGGAGTACCTGTGAAACAGGGGAGGAGTTTAGGTATTTGATTTAAAAACAATTCCGGAATATAAAAAAGAAGAGTATTGAAGTTTTACTGAACGAAATATTATTTTGTTGGTAATTAAATGATAGAGCTTGATGGTTTTTGTCTATTCTAAATGTTTATTAATGTTTTTTTCCAACTTCCAACTATCAACTTCCAACAAAAAGGGTGAAACAATTTTTATTTTTAGGAGGTGGTTATAATGGACGTTAAAATTCTCGGTGGGGGTTGTGCAAAATGTAATAAATTAGAAAAAAATACTATTGAAGCATTAAATGAAATAGGAAAAGAGTATGAAATTGAGCATGTTACTGATTTTGCAGAAATAGCTAAGTATGGTGTTATGTCAACTCCAGCTTTGGTAGTTGATGGAAAAGTAGTTGTTTCAGGAAAAGTTTTGAATTCTTCAAAATTAAAAGAATTATTATAGTATTTGCTGGAAAAATGTTACTAAAAGTGGTAAAACAAAAGTTTTACCACTTTTTTACTTGAATTTTTTTGTAAAAAAGTTAAAATTAAATTAAGAAAAGATTTTAAATAGAAACAAAGTAAATGATACTAATTCTTATTTAAATAGATATATTGGGAAAAAATATGGAAAACATAAATTTGAAGTTATGGGAGGACAAAAATCTTTAGAAGGTGCAACTGTTATGTTTGTTGTGTCTTTTGTTGTAGCATTTATTATAGCTCAATTAGCAGGAGGTTCTTCTCTGCTTCTTCCTTTGAGCCTTGCTATGATAGCAACACTTGTGGAATTATTTTCTCCATATGGAACAGATAATTTGACTGTTCCTTTCATCACATCACTTTCTTATTATTTTTTATGGTTTAATTTTTAGAAAAAATTATAAAAATTGATTTCATATTTTAACAATAAAATAATAGAATTCAATTAAGATAAACAAATTTACATAGAGGTGTTATAATATGAATTTGATAATTGGATTGGTATTCGGATTGATAATAGCTTATGTTGCTTATAAAAAAAATGCTTTGAGTAAGAGTGGAACTATAGCCGCCACTTTATTGGGAGTTTCTCTTTACTATTTTGGAGGGTTATATTTTTTTTTAATTATGATTTCGTTTTTTGTGTCCTCTACGCTTTTGACGAAATATAAGTATTCAAAGAAAATAAATATAGAAAAAATGCATGAAAAAACAGGAAAAAGAGATTATACTCAAGTGCTTGCAAATTCATTACCAGCCCTAATTTATGCTTTATTTTATTATTATACAAGTATGAACGTTTTCTTGCTTGGATTTGCAACAACATTTTCAGCAACAAATTCAGATACATGGGCCTCTGAATTGGGTGTGTTGAGTAAAACGAACCCTTCTTGCATTTTAACTGGGAAAAAAGTTCAAAAAGGAATGTCAGGTGGTATTACTAGTTTTGGGACTTTTGCTTCTTTTTTAGGCGCGTTATTTTTATCTTTTGTATTTATGATTGGATATATATTCAAATTTCAAAACAATATAAATATAAAAGATTTAATTATTCTTTCTGTACTAACTTTAATAGGAGGATTTTTAGGTTCTATAATTGATAGTATTCTTGGTGCATCTTTACAAGGTATATATAAACATGTAGAAACAGGCGAAATTACTGAAAAAAGATTTCATCAAAAAAAAGAAAACAAACTCATAAGAGGTTTTAAATTTATAAACAACAATGCGGTAAATTTATTATCCTCTTTATTGGCGAGTTTACTGATGATGCTTATATATATTTTCATATAAAAACAAACCCAGCTTTTTAGCTGGGTTTTTTCTTACTTTTCTATAATTTAAATAACGATAATATAAGGTGTGAGATATGACTATAAAAAGTTTTTAAACTCATTTCAAAAGTAAAGAACAAGGTGAATATCTTCTGGTTCTCTTTTAAATAGTCTGGAGTTTGGGTCTTCTGCAAGCTTCGCACCCTTTTTAAAATAAAAATTCACAGTATGTTTTGAAGGAGTTGCAGAAATGTACAAGCCCTTTGCCCCTTTGGACTTTGCAAATTCTTTTGCCTTTTTTAAAAGTTTAGAACCAATTCTTTTTCCTCGAATGTTGCTGGTTACATAAAGAGCATCAAGGCTCATTAAATCTGGATGGTCTTTTAAAAATCTATTTTCTACAGCTGTAATTCCTACCAGCTTTCTATTTTTGAAAGCACCATATACCAGTCCATCGTTATCAAATATTTTTTTAATTCTTGGAATAATGTGAGGGACTTCTTCTTTTTGCCACCATTCATTTGTTGCACCGTAGTCATCTTTTTTCAAAACTATTTTGCCATTTTCATAGTAATATACATTTTTAACTTTTTCGTCTCTGTTTATTTCGGTTATTTTTTCAATCTCATTTTTTTTGAGAGTTCTAAACTCCATGGTTCACCTCTTTTAATATATAAAATAAAAATGTTATAATTTTATTACAAATAGGGGGATGCGGAAAATGTATGAAAACAAATTTGAAAGTAAAGATAAATTTCAAAAGGCAAAGGAAATGAAAATCAATTTGAATGGCTCTGATCTTAGGATAAAGCAAGGAGATAGTAACCAATATTGCCATACTTATGAAACCAACTCTGAAAAGATCCCTTCAACTAAATTATACAACGAGAATGAGATTTTTGAATACGAAGAAATGAAAGATGTCAGTTTAAGGGGTAAAGGATTATTGGAAATAACAGTTGAAGATGTTCCAGAAACCATCACGATAATGAGTGAATCGGGAGATGTTTATATTGACGAAATGACTTTGGGAGCAGTTGAAACAGATTTAAAATCTGGGGATATAACGGGGAAAAATCTCAAAATTAACTATGTGGATTTCAAGGCCTTCTCGGGAGATGTGAAAATACAAGGTTATCTTGATTCCGGTGTAAAAATAAATATTCAAACAAAATCAGGCGACATAAAAGTAGATAAAATAGGTTCTCCAACGATCAATTGCCAAACGAAGTCTGGTGATATAAAACTTATTGAATGTAATTCAACCGATGTTATAAACATAAGTTCTAAATCAGGTGATTTAAATTTCGATAACTTCATCGAAGGTAAAAACATAACTTTAAAATCAATTAGTGGAGACATAAAAACATCTAAAATAAAATGCGATATAGCAGAAATATCTACCAATTCTGGTGATATAAAAATATCGGAATTAGAATCCGAAAATTCTGATTTCCAAAACTTTTCGGGAGATGTGAGATTCAAAAAAGTGAATTCAGATGAATTGAGAGTAAAAACAGAATCTGGAAGTATAAAAGTAGAAGAATACAACGTTGAAATGGGAACTTTTTTGACTTTCTCCGGAAGTATTAAGATTTTAACTACTGATGAAGATTACAAAATCATAGCTGAGAGCATCACAGGAGAAATAAAAGTTTTTGATAAAAATTATTATAAAAACGCAATATTTGGTGAATCTGACAGAGAGATAAAACTAAGAACAGAATCTGGAAGCATAAAAATAGAAACAAAATAAAAAAGTGGCCTTTAAAAGGCCACTTTCAATTATATTTACCAGTCTAACCAAGCAGGTACTTCCCATGTTCCTGTTTTGTATTCAAGAGGCCATACAGCTCTCCATTCACCGTCAGATTGCCATTGGTAGATGATACCTTGTGCGCCATTTCCACCGTAAACCAAGTCGTGATTTTCTGTGAACATAACTGGTGATACACCTTTTTCTCCACCTAATGGGAATTCTACTTTTTCTATTGCAGCGATAACTTTATCTTTGTTATCCCAATCGGATTTATCTATGCTTTCTAAAGCTTCTTCTAAAACATATAAAGCATTATAAGCTGGAAAAGCAATAAAACCTGGGGATGTTCCAAATCTTTCTTTGAATTCAGCAAACCAATCTAATGTATTTTCTGTTAATGGAGCAGGTCCACCATTAGGATAAGCTGAAGTTTCATATGTAGCTTTACCGTTTGTTTGTTCTAAAAATTCTGGTTTTAATGCAGCAGCAATAGCACCAACAATAGCTGCATCAACTTTAAGATCTTGCCATTGCTTTGTAAATTGAATTCCATCTGCTGTAACGATAGCATCGATTATAACTTGTGCACCGGCTTGCTCAGCTTTACTGAATGAAGCAGAAAAGTCAGTGTGTCCAACGGGAAAATAATCTTCGTAAACTATTTCTACTCCAGCTTCTTCAGCTAATCTTACGGCTTCTTCAGCAATTTGTTTTGAATAAACTAAGTCAAGAGATATAACAGCAGCTTTATCGATTCCATATTCTGGAACAAGATAATTTGCAATGAACTCACCAATTGATTTTCCTTGTGAATAAGAATCCAAAGTACCTACTCTGAAGTAGTATTTATATTTGTTGAAGTTTTCTGCTACTTTCTTTGTTGTATCTGGAGAAGCAGCACCTGTTCCCAACCAGATTAATTCATATCTAGCCATTGTATCCAAAGATGCCAATACAGCACCACTGCCTACTCCACCTATTAAATAATCAACTTGATCCCTTGTAACAAGTCTTGTAATGCCCGAAATCATTTTTGAGGCAGTATCTTCATCGTCAACAAAAAATAATTCAATTTTTTCTCCGTCAATTCCACCATTTGCATTTATTTCTTCTGCAGCCATGGTAACTGCTTGTTTAACCCATTCCCCATTTTCTGTTTGGAGTGGAGCTGTTACACCGACTTTGATAACTGCAAATAAAGATAATGATGCTAAAATAGCTAAAACTACCAATAAACTCTTTTTCACAATAAATCCCTCCTATAATCCTAAGTATGCACTCTTAATAGAGTCATTATTTTTTAATTCATTTGAAGTTCCCTCAAAAATTATGTGACCATGTTCAAAAATAGATATTTTATCTGCAATAGGCATAACCATCGTTGAATCTTGTTCAACTATTAAAATAGTTTTACCTGTTTCTTTGATCTTTTTTATCCCATTGAATATTTGTTCTTTGATTATTTGTGCCAGACCCATTGAAGGTTCGTCTAATAACAATATTTTTGGATCCATCATAAGAGCTCTACCGACAGCGAGCATTTGTTGTTCTCCACCACTCATGGTTCCAGCTTTTTGGGAAACTCTTTCTTTTAATCTTGGAAAAATTTCGTAAACAAAATTCAAGTTTTCCTTACTTTTTGTTTCGTCGGTAAAAATAGTTGCAATTGTTAAATTCTCATGTACAGTTAAATCAGAGAAAAGTCTCCTGTTTTCAGGAGAGAGAGAAACTCCTTTTCTTGCTATTTTGTGTGTACTCATACCATTAATTTTTTCACCCAAAAATTGAATTTCTCCAGCGGTTGGTACAACTGTACCTGTTATAGTTTTTAAAAGGGTAGATTTTCCAGCACCATTTGGCCCCAATACAGCGTGACATTCTCCTTCTTTCACTTCTAAACTCATGTTTTCCAAAACTACAGCCTTACCATAACCAGCTGTTATTTCTTTTAAACTAAGAATTGACAATGTCACCACCACCTTTACCAAGATAAGATTCTATAACTTTAGCGTTGTTCACTATTTCGTTTGGAGTTCCTTCTGCGATCACTTCTCCATAATCAATAGCTATTATTCTGTTTACCAAAGCCATGAACTCTTTCAATCTATGTTCTATAAGAACAATAGTTGTCTCTCTCTCTTCGTTGGCTTTAATAATAACCTTGGATATAGGGTCTATTTCTGAAACTGTTAACCCTGCAAATGGCTCATCTAAAAGTAAGACTTTTGGGTTCACTGAGAGTGCCTTAGCAACTTCAAGTTTCTTTAAATATCCTTGTGGTAACATTTCTGAATCGGTGTTTAAGACTTCTTTTAACTCACAAATATCTGCTATATATTCAATCCATTTTCTTCTCTCTGGTTCTGATTTAATTTCCTCTTTCATTTTTGGAGTTAAAGTAGTTACTTTTAAATTTTCATATACCGTTAATTCCTTAAAAGGTTTAACGATTTGAAAAGTTCTTACAAGACCTTTGTTTGCAATTTTTTCTGGTGAAAGCCCAATTATATTTTCACCATTGAAAATGATAGATCCTTCATCTGGCTTTATGAATCCAGATATTTGGTTGAACAATGTTGTTTTACCAGCACCATTTGGCCCTAAAATTCCAAATCTTTCGCCTTCAACAACGTTAAAAGTTATGTTGTCTGTAGCTTTTAACCCCCCAAATCTTTTTATAAGATTTTTAACTTCAAGAATATTACTCATTTTCCTCACCTCTTAATTTAGGGGTTTTATTTTTTTTGTTTTTTGGTTTTAAAAATTCTCCCAAAGTTTTAAATGCGCCTTTAGGAAGGAACAAAATTGAAAGCATCAAAATTACTGTGTAAATAAGATTATTCCATTGTCCCAAACCTCTTAGTAATTCTGTAAGTAGTGAAATAAAAAAACCACCAAGTGCAGCGGGAATTATTCCACCTATGCCACCTACTACTGCCATAATCAACGTGTTAAGAGATAAAGGGTACACAATGTCTGGTCCTACATATCCATAAAAATGGCCCATTACAGCACCGGCCATACCAGCAAACATAGCAGATAAGGCAAAAGCTGTGACTTTGTACTTAGTAGTTTTAATACCAACTGCTTTAGCGGCATCTTCATCAGATTTTATTGATTTTAAAATCAAACCAAAGTTAGATTTTCCAGCAATAAACAAAATTAATATTGAAATGAAGGAAAAAATCAACATAAAATAATAATCACTTGTTGGGCCAGGAGTTAAGAAAGGAATTCCAAAAATCCCTTCTTCCCCACCTGTGAACTCAGAATAAGAAATAGTTAGATTTTCAAAAATCGAAGCAACAGCTAAAGAAGCTAAAGCAAAATAAGGCCCTTTAAGCCTGAGTGTTGGAACACCAATTGCAATTCCAAATAGAGCAGAAGCTACAGCAGCCATAGGTATAGAAAGCCATGGCTGTATCGAATAAACCGCAGAAACAAAACCCAACAAATAAGCTCCAATTGCAATAAATGCAGCATGTCCCATGTTTTCTTTTCCTGTAAACCCAGACAAAATATCCCAACTACCAGCGTAAACAGCATAGATAAATGCTATAGATAAAATATTTATCAAATAAAAGTCTGAAGATAAAACAGGAAAAATAAAAAGAAAAACTAATCCAATAAAAATTAAAATAAATCTAATATCTTTTAATCTATTCATAAAACCACCCTTTTATATAGTTTTCTTTCCCATGATTCCAGTCGGTTTAAAAATTAAGAAAATAAATACAAGAACTAAGAAAGACACTTCAGCCATGGAAGATGACCAAGCATAGGATATAAAGCCTTCTAAATATCCCATAATGAAGGCAGCAACGATACTTCCACCTATACTTCCTAAACCACCTAAAATAACAATTGAGAAAGCTTTTAATAGAGTTGAAAGCCACATATCTACAGATATAGACAAAAATGGCGAAATCGCTATACCACCAATCCCAGCCAATACTGCAGAAATTGCAGCAACAGCAACAAATACTCTTGAAGTGTTTATTCCGACTAACTCCGCAGCATAAGTATCTTGAGATGTGGCTAAAATTTGTTTACCAAAAGTAGTTTTATTAATAAAAAGCATTAAAACAATAATAGTAATAATTGAAATTAAAAAAGCAAATGACCTTGAACCAGGTATGGTTTCGCCCAATAATTCAATTGATGTATCAAAAAATGGTTCTATCGAATATCTTCTGGCTCCGAAGATCAATGTCAAAAGATATTGAGTAAAATAAGAAGCGCCTAAAGTAAAAATAAGAATATAAATACTCTCTCCTCTTTTTCTCAAGTACAAGATGGGTCCTTTCATCATTGCACTACCCAAAATCGCTACAAAAAGTAATGACAATAAAGCAGCCAAAATAGGAGAAACCCCTATACTAACAAACCAGTACATCATATATGCGGCGACCATATAATATGCACCATGATAAAGGTTAACAACTCCCGCTACCCCAAAGGTTAATGAAAAACCTAATGCGATTAGTGCGTAAATAGAACCATTTATAGTTCCGTTTATGAACACATTAGCAAACAAAACACACACCCCTTTCATCTATTAAACTAAAATATTATGGCTGAATCATATCTCACAGTTGTAAAAAAACATAATCACCAAAAAAATTATGCAAGTTTAATTAGGTTTGGTGATGTTTAATTATTATTTTTTAAAGAAATAAATCTTATATTATAAATAAAGTTAAGGGTGAATCATATCTCAAATCTCTCAAATTTAATTTTATTACTTTTTACAAAATTATCAAAATATAGTAATGTTTGCTTAGGACTGATTGTTAGCAAATGGAATCATATATATGCAAGGAAGAGAGATTTTCTAACAAATGAAAATGGTTTAAATTTTGTACTATTTTTTAATGATTTAAAGTGAAAATAATAACAATAAATTTACGTAAATTAATCAATTGGTAGATTAATGGTAAAAATTTACTAAGTTAGTTTAACTAATGATATTGTTATCATAGCAAAATAATTCATGAAAAAAAATTCGTGAAAAAACGAGTAAAACGGATTATAACAAAGAATTATAATGATAGTTAATGATATTTGACTTTAATCATCTTATGTAATATAATAACACCAATATTGCGGAGTATATTTAAGGAGGGAGATATTATGAAGAGACAGAGGTGGGGTACTCGTTTTGCGTTTGTTCTTGCTGCAATAGGATCAGCTGCAGGGTTGGGGAATGCTTGGAGATTTCCTTATAAAGCTTATGAAAATGGAGGTGGAGCATTTTTCATTCCCTATTTTATAGCTTTATTTATTGTAGGCATACCTTTATTGATTGCTGAGTTTGCTATTGGGCAAGGATTCCAGTCAAGTGCACCCAAATCAATGGCAAAAATATCAAAAAAATTTGAATTTGCTGGTTGGTGGGCTGTGCTTTCTGCAGCTATAATCACATTTTATTACAGTGTAATTATGGGTTGGATTTTTAATTATTTATTATTTTCTTTAAATGTTTCTTGGGGGAACAATACTGGAGACTTTTTTGTTTCTTTTTTAAACAGATCTTCTGGCCCAGAAAATGTTGGGGGTATAGTTTTACCAATAGCAATAGGACTGGCTTTAAGTTGGTTGTGGGTTTATTTTATCTTGAGAAAAGGGACATCGAGTGTTGGTAAAACAGTTGCCTGGACAGTTCCTTTACCAACAATATTGTTGGTGATACTTGGGATAAGAGGGATGACATTAGAAGGATCGGCATCGGGATTGGAATATTTATTTTCACCAAATTTTTCACAGTTAACTTCAGCTACAACATGGGTTGAAGCTGTTGGCCAAATTTTCTTTTCTCTCAGTTTAGGATTTGGAATCATGATAGCATATGGAAGTTATAATACAAAAAAATCTGATATAAACAACAACTCTATGATAGTGGCTTTTGGTAACTCAGCAACATCTTTTTTAGCTGCCATAGCTGTATTTTCAATTCTTGGTTATATGGCGAATATACAGGGGGTTCAAGTACCGGATGTTGTTAACGGAGGGATAGGACTTGCTTTTATCACATATCCTCAAGCTATTTCTTTGTTACCAGGAGGAGTTATAGTTCAGACAATATTTGGATTATTATTTTTTGTAATGCTTTTAACTTTGGGGATTGATTCAGTTTTTTCCCTTGTGGAAGCAGTAGAATCGGCCTTTTCAGATAAATTTTTAATTACAAAAAAGAAATTTTTAATTACTTTTATCACTATTGGATTTTTGTTGGGATTATTCTTTTCAACTCAGGGAGGAATTTTCTGGTTAGATATTTTTGATCATTTTGTTGGTACATATTCTTTGCTGGTAGTGGGTATATTAGAAACCATAATATTTGGTTGGTATGTTGGTGCTGATAACATTAGGGAATATGTAAATAGTGTTTCAGAAATAAAAATTGGTAAATGGTTTGAGTACGCTTTAAAATATGTTATACCTATTTTATTGATTTTTGTTTTTGTTAGAGGAGCTATAGAAGAATTTAAAACACCTTACGAAGGATATGAGCCATGGGCTCTTATTACTGGAGTATCAATAGTATTGCTCAGTTTTGTTGTTGGAATAGTATTTACTATACTAAAACCAAAAGATAAAAAAGATTATACTAAAAAAGAATTTTTAACTAACTTGGAATCAGAGGAATAAATAAGGAGGGGGTTATCATGTCTTTAGGAGCTTGGATAGTTATGATTGGTTCTGGATTAATATTATTTGGAGGATTATTTTACTTTTTAGGTATAGCCTTTAAAAAATCAAATAAAAAATAAAATACAGGTGGATTTTTTTCCACCTGTAACTATTTATTTTACTATTTTAGTTCCTGTTTTTCCTTCTAAAGCTTCAGTTAATTTTTGCATATCAGTTATCAAAGCGGGTTTTCCACTTTCTTTAACAAAAGAAAGACAAGCTTCAATCTTTGGAAGCATACTCCCTTTTGCAAAATGGCCTTCAGACATATATTTTTCAGCTTCTTCAACTGTTAATTCATCCAAGTCTTTTTGGTTTTCTTTTCCAAAGTTAAGAGCCACTTTTTCAACAGCAGTCAAAATAATGAATTCATCTGCATTTAAATCTTTGGCTATCAATGCAGAAGCTCTGTCTTTGTCTATGACTGCTTCAACACCAATTATTTTTCCATCTTTTTTAATGACAGGTATTCCGCCACCGCCACCAGCAACTACTAAGAAATCTTCATCAACCAATTTTTGGATTATTTTTTTCTCAATTACTTCTAACGGTATAGGAGATGGTACTACTCTTCTCCAACCTCTTCCTGAATCTTCTTTGAAATCCCAGCTTTTTTCTTCTTGCAACTGCTTTCCTTCTTTTTCTGTATAAAAAGGCCCAACTGGTTTAGAAGGGTTTTTAAATCCTTCGTCTTTTTCGTCTACCACAATTTGAGTTACAACTGAAGCAATTTCTTTTTCTATGCCTCTTTCAACTAAAATATTTTTCAAAGATTTTATTATCATATATCCAAGATATCCTTGTGTCATAGCCCCGTTCACATCCATTGGGAAAGGAGGAACTTTATCTTTTGCTATATCTTGTTGAATCAATATATTTCCCACTTGTGGCCCATTGCCGTGTGTTATAACTATGTCATAATCTTTTTCTATCATGTCAGCTAAATAACTTGCAGTTTCAGATATATTTTTTAACATATTTTCTGCATTAGGAACTTCACCAGGTCTGTTAACTGCGTTACCACCAATTGCAATAACTGCTAATTTTTTTGCCATTATATCAACTCCTTTTTTCATTATTAGAAATGAAAGACGGGATTTCTCCCGTCTATATATATTAAAAACAAAAAATTAACCGTGAATAGTTGCAACCATAACAGCTTTAATAGTATGCATTCTATTTTCAGCTTCATCAAAAACTTTAGAATATTTACTTTCGAACACTTCATCGGTAACTTCCATTTCTGATATACCAAATTTTTCGTAAATTTCAGCACTTACAATAGTATCTGTGTTATGGAAAGAAGGCAAACAATGTAAGAAAATAACATCTGGATTGTTAGTTTTTTTGATCATATCCATATTAACTTGATATGGTTTTAACAATTTGATTCTTTCTTCAAATTGGTCTTCTTCTCCCATGGATACCCAAACATCAGTGTAGATAACGTCAGCATTCTCAACAGCGTTTACATCGTCTGTAATTGTGATTGAACCTCCTGATTCTTTAGCTACTTCTCTCATTTCTTTCACCAAATCTTCTTTTGGGAACAGTTCTTTTGGAGAAATGGTAACAAAATCCATTCCCATTTTTGCAGCACCTATCATTAATGCGTTACCCATGTTGTTTCTTCCATCTCCCACATAAACAAATTTAACTTTGTTTAATGGTTTATTTACGTTTTCCATAACTGTTAAGAAATCAGCCAATATTTGTGTTGGGTGGTCTAAATCTGTTAAACCATTCCAAACTGGAACTCCAGCGTTTTCTGCCAATTCTTCAACTGTTTCTTGTTTGAACCCTCTAAATTCTATTCCATCGTAATATCTACCAAGTACTCTTGCTGTATCTTTTATGCTTTCCTTTTTACCCATTTGTGAGTTAGATAAGAAAGTAACGTGTGCTCCTTCGTCTAATGCAGCAACTTCAAAAGCAGCTCTAGTCCTTGTTGAAGTTTTTTCAAATAATAAAACTATGTTTTTACCTTCAAGCATATTTCCTTTAATACCCATTCTTTTCTTTTGTTTCAAGTCTTTAGAAAGATCCAGCATATATTGGATTTCTTCTTTTGTGAAGTCTTTCAAAGTTAAAAAGTTTCTTCCTCTTAAATTTACAGGCATAAAATCCCTCCTATGTTATTTGATGTTGTATTATTCTCTGTATAATGGCATACTCATGCATCTTGGCCCGCCTCGGCCTCTTGAAAGTTCACTGGATTCTATTTCTAAAACTTCTACTCCATGATCTTTTAACAATTTATTTGTGATAATATTACGGTCATAAGCAATTATTTTCCCTGGTTCTATGGCAAGAACATTTGAACCATCGTTCCATTGTTCTCTTGCAGCTGCTATTTCGTCTCCATCTCCACATTTAATAAGGGTTATTTTGTCTTTATCTAAATGTTTTTCGAGTATTTTGTTTAGGGAACCAGTTTCTTCTTCAATAACGTAATCTGATTCATCATTTTTCCTCAATACAAAAATTTTCATTGCTTCTTCGAGTTCAGAATGTACTACAAATTTATCATAATCAATCATGGTAAAAACTGTATCAAGATGCATATAAGCTCTTTTGGCTGGTATCAAAAATCCAAGAATTGTATCAAAAGAATCATTATACTCTTTAAAAATTTTATCCGCAAGAGTTTCTAATGCTTCTGGGTCAGTTCTTTCAGATATACCCACGGCTATAGTTTTTTCATCTAATATTAAAATATCCCCACCTTCAACTGCATATGGGAAAGACTTTTTATAATAGAGAGGAGTATCCTTAAAATCTTGGTGATATTTTAAAACGTATTCCATAAGCATAGATTCTCTTCTTCTTGCTGGTGTTCTCATCCTGTTTATGCTGGCTCCTTTACCAATCATAGCAACAGGGTCTCTTTGAAAATAAAGGTTTGGCATAGGGTTTAGAAAAAATGGAATATCCATATTTGATTTTCTAACCTTTACCGAAAAAATCTCTTTTTTAAGTTCCAGTTCATTTGTTCTAACTCCAGCGATCATTTTTGCAACCATAGATTTTGTATCCATAGATAACAAATAATCTTCTAAAGAAGATTTAATGATCTGGTTATTAATTTCTGACATTTCCAAAAATTCATCTAAAAAAATCTTTTTTATATTTTCATTTTCAAGAGTTTCTTCTAAAAGATTTGAAATATAGTATACTTTTGAACCATTTTCTTCTAAAACTTTTGCAAAATTATCGTGTTCTTCCTGGGCTTTTTTTAAAAAAGGAATATCATCAAAAAGCAAATCAGATAAGTAATTAGGAGCTAAATTTTCAAGCTCTGCTCCAGGTCTGTGAAGTAATACGCTTCTAAGTTTTCCTATTTCAGAATAAACTCTTATAGCCACCAAATCTCCCCCTTTGTATCGTTTCATATAATTATAATATGATATTGTTATTTAATTAAATCTTATATGAGCTGGTTATTGAGAATGAGAACGAATGTTATGAAATATTTTTCATTAATCTTTTTAATACTTAAATTATATATTTTTAAAAAGTAATCTAAATATTCTTACATAAGCACAAAAACGTTAATTGAAAAAAATATCAGAGATAAAAATAATCATATATATTATATAAGAAATAACAAAAAAATAAAAACTTTTTTTAAAAGGGTAATTAATAGTATAATGAAAATGAAATGATTTTTTAAAAGGAGGCAAAAATATGGCTATGGTTTATGATGATGTATCTTGGGTAGATTTTGACAAATTGGAAAATTTCATGACAGATGTTTTTAAAAGTGTTGGTGTACCAGAAGAAGATGCGAAAATATGTGCCAATGTTTTAATTGCCGCAGATAAAAGAGGAATAGATACTCACGGAATAGGCAGGTTAAAACCTATTTACATAGATAGAATAAACGATGGAATACAAAAACCAGTAACAAATTTTGAAATTGTTAGAGAAACTCCAACAACAGCTGTGGTAGACGGACACGATGGGATGGGTCATGTAATAGGTTACAAATCCATGAAAATGGCTATAGAAAAAGCAAAGAAATATGGAATGGGCATGGTTGTGGTAAGAAACTCCACTCATTATGGAATCGCAGGATATTACGGACTTATGGCATCAGAACAAGACATGATTGGAATAACAGGAACAAATGCCAGACCTTCTGTGGCTCCAACTTGGGGAGTAGAACCTATGCTTGGAACAAACCCTTTGACTTTTGTTATGCCTACAGACGAAGAATTTCCTTTCTTCGCTGACTTTGCAACACCAGTATCTCAAAGAGGAAAAATTGAAATGTATGATAGAGCTGGTAAAGAAGTACCGGAAGGCTGGGTAGTTGGGAAAGACGGAAAAAGCAAAACAGACCCAAAAGAAATATTAAAATTGATCCTTGCAGGAGAAGCTTCATTAGTTCCTCTTGGAGGAATAGGTGAAGAAAACGGTGGCTATAAAGGATATGATTATGCAACGGTTGTAGAAATCCTTTCAGCTGCTTTACAACAAGGGGCATTTTTAAAAGCTCTTTCAGGTTTTGATAAAGACGGAAACAAAAGGCCATATAGATTGGGACACTTTTTTATAGCAATTGGTATAAACGCATTTACAGAACCAGAAAAATTCAAAAAAACAACAGGTCAAATATTGAGAGAATTGAGAAATTCAGAAAAGATGCCAGGAGCAGAAAGAATATGGACTGCAGGAGAAAAAGAATACGAAACATGGCTCGAAAGAAAAGACAAAGGAGCACCATTAAACAAAAAGCTTAGAGAACAGATAATAGAGTTAAGAGATAAATACAATTTGAATTACAAATTTGATTTTGAAAAGGGATGATGTAAATGGATATGAGAGAAAAGGCTTTAAAAGAACACGAATTATGGAGAGGAAAGCTCGAAATAAAATCGAAAGTAAAGGTTAACACATCAGAAGATTTAGCCATAGCATACACCCCAGGAGTTGCTGAACCTTGTAAAGAAATAGAAAAAGATATAGAAAATGTTTATAAATATACCATGAAATCAAATACTATTGCTGTAGTTACAGATGGTTCTGCAGTTCTTGGCCTTGGTGATATAGGCCCAGAAGCAGCACTCCCGGTTATGGAAGGGAAATGTGTTCTTTTCAAAGAATTTGCAGATATAGATGCTTTCCCAATATGTTTGGACACAAACGATGTAGACGAAATAGTAAATACAATAAAAATAATATCTCCCGGACTCGGTGGGGTAAACCTCGAAGACATATCCGCTCCAAGATGCTTTGAAATAGAAAGACGACTAAAACAAGATTTAAAAATCCCTGTTTTTCACGATGATCAACATGGTACTGCGATAATAGTTCTTGCAGGTATAATGAACTCTTTAAAAATAATAAAAAAGCAAAAAGAAAATTTAAAGGTAGTTATAAGTGGTGCTGGTTCAGCAGGAATAGCAATAGCAAAAATATTGTTGAACTTTGGGATAAAAAATATAATACTTACAGACAGAAAAGGAATACTAACTCAAATGGAAGATAATTGGGCAAAAAGAGAAATAGCAGATATGACAAATCCAGAAAAAATACAAGGTGATCTTTCTGAAGCTTTGATAAACAGCGATATTTTCATTGGTGTTTCTGCACCTGGAATAGTGACAAAAGAAATGATAGAAACAATGAATAAAGATGCAATAGTCTTTGCAATGGCAAACCCTGTACCAGAAATAATGCCAGAAGAAGCCAAAGCAGGTGGGGCGAGAATAATTGGTACAGGTAGATCAGATTTTCCAAATCAGGTAAACAATGTACTCGCTTTTCCAGGGATACTAAAAGGTGCTCTAAAAGCCAGAACACAAATTACTGAAGAAATGAAAATAGCAGCTGCAAAGGCAATAGCAGAAATGATTCCAGAAGAAGAATTAAACGAAGAAAATATATTGCCAAAAGCTTTTAAACCAGGAATTGCAGAAAACGTTGCAAATGCCGTAATAAATGCAGCTGAAAAATAAATAATAATTAAAACAAACCCTTACAAAATTTTGTAAGGGTTGGTTATTTTAAATAATTGCAATGATACTTTTATAAAAAGATTAAGAAAGCTAACTTTTTTGATTTTCTTTGACATTGATTTATATATCGTTTATTATTAAAGTGGTAGTTAAAAAATCATTTTATAAGGAGAATAAATTATGCCGGCAGGAAACAAATCTGACAGACTCGGACAAGAAAAAATAAGTAAATTATTGATAAAACTATCTCTTCCTGCAATAGCAGGAATGATAATTCAGTCTTTATACAACATAATAGACAGTATTTATATTGGAAACCTTGGAACAGAATACCTTTCTGCACTATCCCTTGCTTTCCCCGTCCAATTAATAATAATAGCTTTAGGCGTTGGTACTGGGATAGGAGCCAGTTCTTTAATATCCAGACTTCTGGGAGAAGGAAGAAAGAAAAGAGCGAGTAATGCGGCGGAACATGTTTTTATACTGGCTATAGTATATGGTGCAGTAATAGGAACAATAGGTTTTTTCTTATCAGATGAAATAATGTCTATATTTACAAACGATCCCGTACTAATTGACTTATCTCAAAGATACATAAGGATAATCATGACTGGTTCATTGGCAATTTTTGCTCCAGCTACATTTAACTACATTCTGAGAGGTGAAGGAAACACTTTTCTTCCCATGGTTACTATGTTTATTGGGGCCATAACGAATATAATATTAGATCCATTATTGATATATGGAATATGGATATTTCCAGAAATGGGGGTAGAAGGAGCTGCAACTGCTACTATAATTGCAAGAACTCTTGGAGGAATATTCATAACATTTGTTCTATTTAGCGATAAAAACGAAATTAAATTCAATTTTAAGCTTTTCAAGTTTGATTTTCAAATAATAAAAGATATTTTTAAAGTAGGAATACCAGCAATGGTAAACAGACTGATGTTTAGTTTTGCCATAACTATAATAAATGGAATACTTGGTATGTACAACACCACTGCAATAGGTGTTATGGGTGTAGTATTTAGACTTCAATCCTTTTATCTAATGGCAGTGTTTGGATTGAATCAAGGTTATCTACCGTTGCTCGGGTACAATTACGGATACAAAAAACCCGAAAGAATGAAAAGAACAGTTCTTATTGGATGGCTAACCGCTTTAACCTTTGGAGCCATAGGCTTTACAGTATTCCAGGTTTTCACAGAACCTCTTCTGAGAATGTTTAATTCAAATCCAGAATTTATAGAAATTGGTATACCAGCTTTTAGAAAAGTAAGCATATCTTACATGTTTATGGCTTTAAATGTCATAGGAGCTGGAACATTCCAGGCACTTGGAAAAGGTGTACCGAGTTTAGTAATAACATTTTTAAGACAGGCATTGATACTTTTGCCATCAATGTATATTTTAGCAAGGATAGGAGGGCTTGACTCGGCATGGTTTGCCTTTCCAATAGCAGAATCAATTGCTTTCATAGTAAACATAATTTGGGTAGTTCTGTTACTAAGAAAAAATATGAAAGAAATGAAAAATGAAAATATGCAAAAAGAATATGTAAAACAAGAATAGACTCCATAGATACGGTTGAAAAAATCAGTAACTAAAGCTTTTAAAAAACAGCAAAAATTAAATAAATAATCAACGCACCAGAAAAATAAAAGTCAGCATTTTGAATGATACTCACAAAAAGTAAACACAAAAATTAATTATTAAATGATGGTATAATAAAAAAATAACAACTATAGTTTCTATATTTAAATTGTTGTATTTAAATTGCAGGTAATTTAAAAAATTCAAACAATAACACTATGTGTGTAAACTCCCTTTTAAAGGGAGTTTTTTTATCATTTGACAATAAGTAATAAAAAGGTATACAATATAAATACAACATGAAATAAAATATATTGATATATTTTATCTTTATATTAAAATATGAATAAAATAAACGATATTAAAGTGAAATAAAAAGATTTGATGATGATATAATAAAAATATAATGTAAAACGATTAATAAAAGGAGGTATAAAATGAAATATTATGAGTTGTTAACCACTGTATTTTCGAAAAAAGATATAGATTATCAAGAGATAAACTGGCGTATTGGGGAATTGATAAATCAAAGTATGTATTTTTCTGAGGAGCTAAAAAAGTTTCATAAAGAAAATAAAATAAAGTACTATGTTTTTAGCGGATTATCTCCAATTGAAAAAGATAAAGTTTACAAAAGGGGGAGAGTGTATTTTTTTAGATTAAAATCATTGAATAAATCATTTATTGAAGAAATCAAAAATAATTACAATAAAATCAACAATGATTTTTTTCATATAGTTTCATCTGAAATAAATGTTTACCAACAGCAATTTATAACAAGTCTTTATACTTTAAATGCTTCAATCAGTACATTAGATGGAAATAAAGGTTATTGGAAAAAAGAAGATGGGTTAGAGTTAATAAAAGAAAGAATAAAAAACAATCTTTTAAAAAAGTATGAAAACTATTTTGAAGAAGAATTAGATTTGAAAGATGAATTTATTGAGTATATAGAAGTGATAAATAAAAAGCCTATAGTTTACAAATACAAAGATTTTAAAGTTTTAGGGAATAAATTCAATATTAAAGTAGGTACATCGGTGGAATCTCAAAAATTAGCGAAATTAGCAAATGCTGTAGGAATTTTAGAAAAAAATAGTAGCCTCGGTGGAGGATACGTTATTGGAAAATAAAAGGAGGTGTTTGAAATTTTATTAGAATTGTTAAATATTTTTAGTAGAGAGTTTGAAAAAGACCCAAATATAATTTTAGATAACTATAGTTTAAAAGATGGAGTATATATCAAATTAGATGAAACTGGTGAAATAATAGATCATTTATTTGTAAAAAACAAAAAAGATGATGATGAACTTTTTCATAGTGAAAAATATGAATGGTTTAAAGAGAGAGATTATTTTAGTTCAATTTTAGATACCAACAAATGTATTGATACAAAAAATAGAAAAATACATTCTAACAATTTTTTCACAATGTTTTTAAAGATGGAAAATTATAAAGAAAAAAACAATTATATCAAATTATTAAATTCACATTTTGAAAAACTAAAAAATCCTAGATCATATGGAAGCAATGATAAAAATACTCAAAAAATATTTGACACGCTTTCTGAAACATTACCAGTAGATGATATGGATAATTATAATATAGAAGAATATAAAAAAATTTTAATCGATAAATACGGAGATATAAAGAATCTATTAGAAGAAATTAAAGAAAAAAATAATGAAAAAGATTCTAAATTCAAGAGTTATTATTTAAAAGTATTTTTTGATAAAGATTTAGATAAATATAAAAAATTTTACGAATTATACACAAAACCGAGGATTTTTGCAAGTAATAGTTATAACAGAGAAGGTAGAGAAGGAGAAATTTACGGATTACCGATTCCAAATATTTCTTTAAATTCAAAAAAACCATTCAATCAGTTAAAAAGCACAAAATTTGAAGCCCCATTTAGAGTATCTCCTGAACAAGCAATGGATTTATATAATTTCTTTGAATTTCTTTCTAATTTAAAAAACAGGTATTTCTATATAACTGGAAATTGTAAGTTTAAAGGAGATTACAACCAAGAAAATGTCGATAAAGAAAACTGTCATTTTATTTATAAAGAAAATGAAAATGGGAAAGCCATTATTAAAGACTATGATTATCTCATAGATTTTGATAACAATATAAATTTTGACTATAAAAAAATAATCGAACCATCTAAAAAATTAAAAATGAAAGAAGAATATAGGCCAATATCACGATTATATGAATTAGAGAGTAAGGTAGATTATTATTTTTTTAATCAAAAATTAAAAAATAATTATTTTGAAGAAAGGATACGCGACCAATCAATCAGCTCATATTTAAAAGAAATATTGATGATAACAAGAGATAGTTTTTATAATTATTTTAAGAAAAATAAAGTAAGAGATATAAAACATATTTTAACTAAATATGGAGTAGAAATAATAAAAGAGAATTTTAAAAAATCAGGAGATTATGTAATACCAGCATTTAATTTGTATATTTCAATGAAAATTTATTTTGAATTAGGAGGAGTAGAAATGAAAGATAAAATAAGAAGTAATTTAGAGTATTTCAAAAAAAATGGAGAAGATATAACTCAATTACAAAATATTGAAGAATACTCTTTTTTAGCAGGTCAAATAGTAAAATATTTGATAGGTAAAAGTAAAAAAAGTAAAAAAACTCATGAATTAGTTTCACCATTTTTAAATTGTTCAACAGTTGAAGATATGAAACATGAAATAGCAGGATACTTTGAAAAATATAAACATGAATTGATGCTAAATCAATTTAGAGACAACCTTATATCAATTTTATTTAATTTTGAGAATGAAAAAGAAAAGATAGACTTTGACATGTTTTTTGCTGGTTATTTAACAAGAGAAAATATATTTTATTCAAATAAAGAAGATAGAGAAAATTTAAAAAAAGGAGATGAAATAATATGAAATTTAAAAAAAGAGTATACGGGGCAGTGTCGATAAAATCAAAGATGGCTAATTTTAATGCAGATTTTACAGGTAGACCAAAATCAATTTCAAGAGGAGAATATTTTGCAAGTGATAAAGCAGTAAAATTCCCTATGAAATATATGTGGGATAAAGATGGAGAAAAGGTAATGTATATTAGATCTTATACTGAAACAGAGAACAAAAAGAAAGAAAAGAAGATAGTTCCAAGAACACTATCTGAGAGATACGAGTATTTATTTGAAACAGAAATAAATAAAAAGGATTCAAATGAAGTGATGGGGAACCTCTTTTCATGTATAGACGTTTTAAATTTTGGAGCAACATTTGCAGAAGGTGGACAAAATTTATCTATAACAGGAGCAGTTCAATTTAATCAAGGAATGAACAAATACTCTGAAACAAAAGTAATAACACAAGATATATTATCTCCTTTTAAAGATGCAACTTCTGAAGATGCGCAGATGACATCTATAGGTAAAAAAATTGTGACAGATGAGGCCCATTATATTTATGGCTTTTCTGTAAACCCAAAATCATATGAAGAATATGAAAATATTGTAGAAGGATTTGAAGGTTATTCGGAAGAAGCATACGAAAAATTTAAAGAAGCCGCACTAATAAGCACAACAGCATTAAATACTAATTCAAAATTTGGTTGTGAAAACGAATTAGGTATATTTGTTGAGACAAAAGAAGATTCAAAAATGTATTTACCAGATATCTCTAATTTTATAGAATTTTCAAAAAGTGAAAAAGATGTATTTGATCTTAATAAACTTGAATTTTTAAATGATTATATAGAAGAAATAGAAAAAATAGAAATATATTATAATGAATTTTTAACAGAAATAAAAATGGAAAAATTAAATAAATTACCTATAAAATTGATGAACATATATACAAAAAAAGAGGTTGAGTAAAAAATGAAAGCTCTGAAATTCAATTTGAGTGGAAAAACGGCTTTTTTTAAAAAACCAGATGTAAATCAATATGCCTATTATACTTACAACAATATACATAAAATAGCATTATTAGGAGTATTTGGAGCTATTATAGGGTTAAAAGGATATAATCAACAAAAAAAAGAAAAATATCCAGAATTTTATGAAAAATTAAAAGATTTTAAAATATCAATAGTACCAAAGAAAAAGTATTTTGACAAAAAAATACAAATATTTAATAATACAGTCGGTTATGCTTCTCAAGAAGCTAATAACATCTTAAATGTAAGAGAACAATGGTTAGAAGAACCAGAATGGGATATATATATATTAGAAAACCAAAGTCAGGAATATGAGAAAATAGAAAACTTCCTTTTAAATAAAAAAACCGAATATATCCCTTATTTAGGTAAAAATGATCATTCAGCAGATATAAAAGATGTAGAAAAAGTGAACCTATCAAAAGAAGAAAAAATAAACCATATAGATTCAATATTTTTAGAAAAAATATGTGAATTAGGGATTTATCCATATGATGATGAAAATGAATATATTCTAAAAGAAAAGCAACCAATTAAATTAAACGAAATGTATAATTTCTATGAATTTGAAAATACAATATACACAAATTTAGAAATTGAAAAATTGAAAAATGGCAGCGATGTATATACTGATGGAGAAAAAATCTTGTACTTCTTCTAAAGGAGAAAAAAATGTATATAGACATGGGGAATTTATTAAATGAAAAAACAGTTTATGCTCATTTAAGTGAAGATAAAAAAGAAACACTAATAGAGCATACTGAATTAACAAAAAAATATTTAAATAAAATTCTTGAAGATAAAAAAATAAAAAAAATAATAGATGATCTAATAATTAATTTAGAAATTAAGGAAAATATAAAAAGCCTTATAAATGAAATGTTTTATAACGCAATAATATTACATGATATAGGGAAAATAAATCCACTTTTCCAGATAGAAAAAATGTCAAATAAAGGCTTAAACAAAGAAAAATATAAAAATATAAATTCTACAGATCATTCCATAATATCCTCAATAATATATTCAATATATTATATAGAAAAAATATTAAAGAATTACCGATCCAATGATGAAAAATATCCATTAATATATTTCAATTTGCTATTCTCATATAACATCTCAAGACACCATTCAAACTTAGAAAATATGGATGAATTTATAGATAAAATGAGTAATTATTATAATAAAATATTGAATAACAAAGAGTTCTTAGATTTATTATCTGAAGATATTAAAAATACAATTGTTTCAAATGAACATGGTTATTTTTCTCAAAAATCTTATTATAAAATTGAAAGAAATTCTGAAAAAATTATAAAAGAAAATTATATAGAAAATATATTGCTAACAAAGCTAAATTATTCTTTGATAGTATCTTCGGATTATTATGCAACCTATGAGTTCTTCAATGGAGAAATAACAGATATTGGTTTGATTGATAAAAAAGAACAGATAATAGAAAACTATCAAAGTACAGAAATTTATAAAAATATAGAGAAATACAAAAATAATGAAATGAACTTTGAAAAAATGCCAATAAATAAATTAAGAACAGAAATGTTTTTAGAAAGTGAAAATGAGTTAAAACAAAATATTGAAAAAGATATATTTTACCTGGAAGCTCCAACAGGCAGCGGAAAAACAAATACATCAATAAATTTAGCTTTAAACTTATTAGAAGTAAACAAAATGGATAAAATAATATACGTTTTCCCTTTTAACACATTAGTTGAACAAACATATGAAATTTTAAAAGAAATATTTGGACAAGAGTTGGATCCAGTAGTAATAAATTCATTAACAGGATATTATGATAAAAAAAATGAAAAAGAATCTGAAATTGAATATTCTAAAAGTGATTATGATCAAATATTATTAGATAGAATATTTTGGCATTATCCTTTTATAATAACAACACATGTAAATTTATTTCAAGCTTTTTTTGGTAATTCAAGAAATGCACATTACTCTTTACTGCATCTAACAAACTCTATAATAATAATTGATGAAATACAAAGTTATAAAAATTCTTTGTGGGAAGATATAATAAATTATTTTGATAAATTTGCAAAATATTTAAATATAAAATTTATAATAATGTCTGCCACTCTTCCAAAACTAGATAAAATGCTAGAAAATAAAAAAAGTCATTTTGTTGATTTAATAAAAAAACCAGATAAATATTTTAAAAATCCTTTATTTAAAAACAGAGTAAATTTAAATTTTGAACTATTAAGAAAAGAGGGAACATCTTTCGAAACTTTAAAAAATCATATATTAGAAAACACAAAAGGAAAAGACAAAATATTAATTGAATTTATAGAAAAAAAAGAAGCTTTTAATTTCTATAAATATCTAAAAAAAGAAATAAAAAGAGATATTGAATTAATAACCTCGGATGACAATCCTATAGAAAGACAAAGAATAATATCAAAAGCTAAAAATAAAGAAGGATTCATATTAATTTCAACGCAGGTAATAGAAGCGGGAGTAGATATAGATATGGATATTGGTTATAAAAATATAGGATATTTAGATAATGAAGAGCAATTTCTTGGGAGAATTAACAGATCTTCAAAAAAGAAAGATGCTATTGTTTATTTTTTCAAAATAACAGACCCAAAAAAAATATATAAAAATGATGCCAGAACATTATTCAATATATTAGAATATCCAGAAAATATAGAAAATTTAAAAAACAAAAACTTTAATGACTATTACAAAAATGTATTTCAAAAAATAAAAACTACCAATCAAAAGCATAATGAAAATAGCATTGAAAGTCGTAAAAATAAAATTAAAATTTTAGATTTTAGAGGAATATCAAACGATATGAAGCTAATAGATGATGAAAAAATTCAAATATTCTTAAATTTCGATGAAACAATTAATGGTGAAATTATATCTGGGAAAGAAGTTTGGGAAGAATTTAAAAAAATATTAGAAGAAAAAACAGAATATTCTGAAAAGAAATACAAATTATCCAAAATATATCAAAAAATGAATTATTTCTTGAAGCAAGTAAATAAATTCATAAAAAAAGAAAGCTATAGCGAAAAAATAGGAGAAATATATTATTACCCTAACGGTGAAATATTTTTTGAGGATGGAAAGTTCAGTATTGAAAAATTTAAAGATTTTGAAAAAGGAGATTTTATCCCAGAGAATGACATTCTATAATCAACGTAACCTTCATTAAAAATAGAAAACATAAAATCAACGGTTTTTAAGAAAATTACTGGGAAAAAACTTCTGAAAATATAATAAAAAGGGAAATATTTAAAATATTCATCTTTAAAAAACTTGAATTGATGACTATCTAACATCAATAATGATTATATTTAAATAATTCTTTTTTTGCTTGTTTCATGTCTGTTAAGATTATCTAACATCAATAATGATTATATTTAAATAATTGTCAATACATGGATTAATCACATAAAGAATAGATCTAACATCAATAATGATTATATTTAAATCGTTGTTTTTGAAAAATGGATAATATCTGATAACGTATCTAACATCAATAATGATTATATTTAAATATTATTTCTTTTTCTTCTGTTTCGTAAGTTAATATAATCTAACATCAATAATGATTATATTTAAATTTCCAACCTGCTATCTCTCCCCAACCGTCGTTTTTTATCTAACATCAATAATGATTATATTTAAATTCTAAGACGTAAATCTAATTGATTAAAATCTTTTTCATCTAACATCAATAATGATTATATTTAAATGATACTAATTCTTCTTTATTTTTTCTGTTTGAGCGAATCTAACATCAATAATGATTATATTTAAATAAGCTCCATCAAATCCCATGAACGCTCTACCAAGCTATCTAACATCAATAATGATTATATTTAAATTGAGGAATATTTTTTGCTTTTCTTTGCAACATATTAAATCTAACATCAATAATGATTATATTTAAATAGCGTATGCCCTGTGTTTTGAGAATGATTGCCACTCATCTAACATCAATAATGATTATATTTAAATTAAAATTTGTAGAATACGCTCCTGTTTTTTTTATACATCTAACATCAATAATGATTATATTTAAATCCGAAAGGATCTTCATCTGGAGTTTCTAAATCTGCATCTAACATCAATAATGATTATATTTAAATAAAATCATACTCATTTTTACTCCTCCTTTTTTTGTTATCTAACATCAATAATGATTATATTTAAATCCATACGAGTTAACTATCTGATTTGTGTTTGGATCCATCTAACATCAATAATGATTATATTTAAATAAATACAATTTATCCGATATGTATTTTGCGTCGTATATCTAACATCAATAATGATTATATTTAAATAAATATAGTTCTATTCTTTCACTTTTAAAAAATAAAATCTAACATCAATAATGATTATATTTAAATAAACTTTTGTTCAAATCGTCTAAAAGCTTGTCTATAATCTAACATCAATAATGATTATATTTAAATCACGAAAAAGTGGACTGATAGATTATGCTTATCATGCATCTAACATCAATAATGATTATATTTAAATGGCCTACCAGTAGCATTTTTCCCGTTGTCTTTTTTTATCTAACATCAATAATGATTATATTTAAATTGTCGTGTGCAGTGTAAGGACTGTTTATAATTTCCTATCTAACATCAATAATGATTATATTTAAATTTCCGATATCTCGCCCGTTTTGTTTCTTTCTTTTTCCATCTAACATCAATAATGATTATATTTAAATCCATGTTGCGTTCTGGACTAATTCTGGTTTGTATTCATCTAACATCAATAATGATTATATTTAAATCATATTCACATATCAACAAACTGTTAACTAACTGTTATCTAACATCAATAATGATTATATTTAAATACGTATATTTCGTCTAATTCCATCATATAACATATTATCTAACATCAATAATGATTATATTTAAATAGATATTCCAATTCTTCTTGACTTATTCCCTCTAAGATCTAACATCAATAATGATTATATTTAAATAGTATTAATCTAAACGTTGATGAAATTGAAACTAAACATCTAACATCAATAATGATTATATTTAAATCCTATAACTCCAGTTTGTTGCAATGTTGAAGCCAAAATCTAACATCAATAATGATTATATTTAAATACTATTATTTTATGTCTTTGAAGAAATTTAATGCCGATCTAACATCAATAATGATTATATTTAAATGCATGTCCGCAATTTCGGAGGCTATCTCTATAAAATATCTAACATCAATAATGATTATATTTAAATCTCCTTT
>NZ_FMYV01000001.1:59993-61084 GCF_900102615.1 Geotoga petraea
TTATATCTAACATCAATAATGATTATATTTAAATTAATTTCCTTGGTCTTTTATATTTATATCTTCTATAATCTAACATCAATAATGATTATATTTAAATCATAAAGAATAGATTAAAAGATAAAAATATACCTATATCTAACATCAATAATGATTATATTTAAATTAACCTTTAAATTCTTCTTGCACCATAAATTCAATCATCTAACATCAATAATGATTATATTTAAATCCGCCTTTGAAATTTTGTTATCTTATTTTCTTTACAATCTAACATCAATAATGATTATATTTAAATGAAAATAGATAAAATATTATAAAGGGGGTTAGCATGATCTAACATCAATAATGATTATATTTAAATTCTGACATTCCATACTGATGAATTTCGCCGTGGCATATCTAACATCAATAATGATTATATTTAAATTTTGTACTCTATACATCAATTAACTATGTTCCGTTTATCTAACATCAATAATGATTATATTTAAATAAAACGACGTAAATGGTAACCCTCGATATGTATTTCATCTAACATCAATAATGATTATATTTAAATAAAATGATGGTGTGTTTTATGTAAGTAATCCAAAAAATCTAACATCAATAATGATTATATTTAAATGCCTTCTACAATATTTCAAAAAAATAAAAAAAGGAGATCTAACATCAATAATGATTATATTTAAATTATCTCCATGATTCATATCTTTCAAGTTTTTTTTAAATCTAACATCAATAATGATTATATTTAAATGATGAAATTTTTACAATGGAAATTACAGGTGCAATAATCTAACATCAATAATGATTATATTTAAATACAAGATAGATTATGGAATGTTGAAAGATAGTGATCATCTAACATCAATAATGATTATATTTAAATGGAATTATGATTGGATACAAACAAATAGAATTTATTATCTAACATCAATAATGATTATATTTAAATAGAGCTAAGAAAATGTTAAAGGAGGAAAGAAATGTTATCTAACATCAATAATGATTATATTTAAATTGTGAGCGTGTTTTATCGTTTTAATTATGTCTTGTCATCTAACATCAATAATGATTATATTTAAATA
>NZ_FMYV01000001.1:362912-475756 GCF_900102615.1 Geotoga petraea
GGCCAAGATTTGGAGTGTTAAGAGCAAGAGAATTTATAATGAAGGATGGTTACAGCTTTCATAAAACTGATGAAAGTTTAAATGAAACTTATCAGGACTACTATAAAGCATATGAAAAAATATTAGAAAGAATGAATGCAAAATATGTTGTAGTTGAAGCAGATAATGGCACTATGGGTGGAAACGAATCACATGAATTTCAAATTTTAGCTGAAAACGGGGAATCTATTATAGTTTATTGTGAAGAATGTGGATATTCTGCTACTATAGAAAAAGCAACATCTAATGAAGTTTTTTCTTATGAAGAAGAGGAATTAAAAGACAAAGAAATAGTAAGTACACCAAACGTTAAAACTATAGACGAAGTAACAGAATTTTTAAATTTACCAAAAGAGAAAATTGTAAAATCAATACTGTTAAGAGGAAGAGATAAAGATATATTGGCTTTAATAAGAGGAGATCAAACAATCAACATTTCAAAATTAAGAAATCTTATAGGAGATCAAACTATTCAAATGTTTGAACCAGAAGAAGTAAAAAAAGAATATGGAATTGAAACGGGATTTATTGGTCCAATTGATATAAAAGATGTTTATATAATTGCTGATCAATCATTGAAAGGTATTAAAAATTTTGTTGTAGGGTCTATGAAAAAAGATTTTCATATAATTAATGCGAACGTAGATAGAGATTTTAAAGTAGAAGAATTCGCTGATATAAGAGAAGTAAAATCAGGGGAAAAGTGCCCCAACTGTAGTTCAAAAATAAATTTTAAAAAAGGTATAGAAGTTGGGCAAGTGTTCAAATTGGGGACAAAATATTCCGAAAAGTTAAATGCGACATTTACAGACCAAGATGGCAAAAACAAACCTTTCAAAATGGGTTGTTATGGTTGGGGTATTTCAAGAACTCTCGGAGCTATTGTTGAACAATTTCATGATGAAAACGGTATGATTTGGCCTTTAAGTTTAGCACCTTTCCAAATAGAAATCATACAAATCACTGACAAAGATAAAGAAATAGTAGAATCATCAAATGAAATTTACGAAATGCTTAAAGAAAATTACGATGTGGTATTAGATGATAGAAAAGTTTCTGCAGGATTTAAGTTTAAAGATAGTGATCTCATAGGGGTTCCATTAAAAGTTGTAATAGGGAAAACACTTAAAGAAGGGAAAATAGAATTAAAACTACGTGGCCAAAAAAATGGCGAGCTTGTAAGTATAGAAAAAAAGATATTAGAAGAGAAAATTAAAGAAAAATTAGAAGAATACAATAATTACATAAAAGATTTTGGTAAATAATAAAAAGTAGTATGCTCCTTGACAGAATAAAACAAGCATGATATAATAACTTCAGTCATAAATATTGACGGAGAGGTGGCCGAGCGGCCTAAGGCGCTTGCCTGCTAAGCAAGTGTAGGGTTTTTTCCCTACCGAGGGTTCGAATCCCTCCCTCTCCGCCATTTTTTTTATCAATTTTTAGATGAGTACCCGTGGCTCAAATGGATAGAGCGTTGGACTGCGGATCCGAAGATTACCGGTTCGAATCCGGTCGGGTACGCCAATAAAGGAGACAGAGTTGTTAACTCTGTCTCCTTTATTAGATTATATCTATTAATTACTATCTTAAATACATTAAATATAAAACAAATAATATAGCAAGAATCCATGTAAACCAATGAATATTTTTGCCTTTTCCTCCAAAGAATTTTATTACAGGATAAGCGATCATACCAAGTGTAATACCAGTGGCTATTGAATAAGTAAAAGGCATCATGATAAGAGTTATAAAAGCTGGTAGGCCTTCTGTTGAATCATCCCAATCGATTTCCTTTAAACCTTTCATCATCAAAGATCCAACAAAAATCAATGCTGGAGCCGTTGCTGCAGATGGAATGGAAGATGCTAACGGAGAAAAGAAAAGCATCGAAAGCATCAAGATTGAAGTAACCACTGAAGCTAAGCCAGTTCTGGCACCTTGGGCTATACCAGCACCAGATTCAACATATGAAGTAACCGTAGAAGTCCCGAAAATAGAACCAACCACAGTACCAGTTGCATCTGCCATATAAGCTTTTTTAGATCTTGGTAAACTACCATCTTTTCTTGCAAATCCTGCAGACTGAGCTAAACCCATTAAGGTTCCAGTGGTGTCAAAAAAATCGACAAAAAAGAAAGTTAATACTATTATCCAAAATGTAGGTTCTAATAAATTGTCCAAGCTTAGTTGTAATTTTCCAAAAGTTGGAGCCACATCAGGTATTTTGCCAACTATACCATGAAATTCTGTTACTCCTACAAAACTTCCAAATAGTGTTGATGAGACAATACCTATTAAGACGGATCCAGGTACTTTAAGAGTGTATAAAATAGCGATAATAAATAATCCAATAATAGTTGTCAAAGCTTCTGGAGAGGTTATATTACCCAAAGCTATAAAAGTAGCGTCATCAGCGACTATTATTCCAGAACCTTTTAATCCTATAAAAGATATAAATAAACCTATACCTGCGCCAGTAGCTATTTTTATAGTTTTTGGGATGGCATTACCAATAAAAGTCCTTACCCCAGTTAACGTGATAATGATAAATATTACACCTTCAACAAAAACAGCGCCAAGAGCAGTTCTCCAATCTACTCCCATATTTAAAACAACTGTATACGTAAAATATGCATTCAGCCCCATTCCAGGTGCTAAAGCAAACGGGTAATTGGCAAATAATCCCATTAATAGGGTTGCTGTTGCCCCCCCTAAAATTGTAGCAACCATTATAGCGCCAAAGAATTGTTCGTACAGTAAAGGGTTAGTTGCAGTTCCAGGAATAGCATCAACTAAAATTGAAGGGTTAACGAAAATAATGTAAGCCATGGTTAGAAAAGTTGCAATACCTCCATATATTTCTTTTCTAACAGAACTTCCAGATTTAGAAATCCCAAAAAACTTGTCCAACTTAAAGACCTCCTTAAGATGATGAAAAATAAAAATAGAAAACCCTTCTCCTATTAAAATAAGGAGAAGGGCTAATTTATTTAAAAAAACTCTTCTCCTATAGTCAGATAATTTACGGTTATCTGGTAGAAACTCTCGATCCATATTATCGAGATTATATAGGATTCGTAGAAATAATATTTAATTTTTTACATAAATATTCTAACAGAAAATAAAAATATTATTTTTAAAATAAAGAACTTAAAAAATTTCAAGTATGTTAAGATGCAATCAGCAAATTAGTATTAATCGTTAATAACCATATTTAATTATCTTTATAATACTTTCACTATATTTTTATAAAAAAGAAATATTTGTTTTGTAAAAATAATTGTAAAATTGTCTTATAAAAAATATAGTAAAATATATTCAGTAAATGTATGTATAATGAGCGGAGGGATATAATGCAAAATGAAATAAAGATTGTAGGCGCTAAAGAACATAATTTAAAAAATATTGATGTTTCTATTCCAAAAAATAAAATAACTGTGATTAGTGGGATGTCTGGTTCTGGAAAATCCACATTGGCGTTAGATACAATATATGCTGAAGGACAGAGAAGGTATTTAGAATCTGTATCCTCTTATGCCAGACAATTTTTAGGGGACTTAAAAAAACCTGATGTAGAATCAATCGAAGGGTTGTCTCCTGCAATTGCAATTGAACAAAAAACAGTTTCAAACAATCCAAGGTCAACTGTTGGTACAGTTACTGAAATTTACGATTATATGAGAGTTTTATATGCAAGAGTTGGTAAAGCATACTGCCCAAAATGTGGGACGCTTCTTGTCAGCTCTACTGTAGATGAAATCATTGAAAGCATATACAGAGAGTTTGAAGAAGATTCGAGAATATATATTTTTTCTCCAATTGCCAAAGAGAAAAAAGGAGAATTCAAAAAAGAGATCAAAAATCTAAAAACTTCTGGTTTTAGGTTGTTAGAAATAGATGGTGAAATGCTAGATTTAGATGAAGTTGATTCTTTAAAGAAGAGTTTCAGGCATAACATAAATTTGTTAGTTGATAGGTTAAAACTTAAAAAAGACAATTTTGAAAGATTATACGAAGCAATAGAAATAGCTTTAAAAGAATCTGGAGGTTTTGTAGATATCAGAGAAATGGATAAGAAAGAAAATGTATTAAAATCAAAACAGTTCTCTGAAATCCTTGCATGTCCTGAGGATGGATATAGTTTTCCAGAAATAAATCCAAAATTATTTTCTTTTAATAGTCCATATGGGGCTTGTGAAGATTGTCATGGGTTAGGTTTTAAGCTTGAGGTACAACCGGATTATATATTTGATTTAGAGAAACCACTAAACAATGGTGGAGTTTTAAACATGGGCAAAGATACTTATATGGTAAAAATAATGACACAAATTTTAGAAGAGTATAATGAAGATCCTTCTAAGCCAATGAAAGAATTACCTGACAAGTTAATAAACATTTTACTATATGGAAGCTCAAAAGAAATTGATTTTGAATTGGAATCAAAAGAAGGTAAATTACATAAATTTTCAAGAGCTTTTGAAGGTATGGTTAATTGGTACAATAGAAGATATTACGAGACAAATTCAAAAGATATCAAAGAATGGATAGAAAAAAACTTTATGATTCAAACAACATGTCAAACATGTGGGGGACATAGGTTGAGAGAAGAAGCTTTATCAGTAAAGATTGAAGATCAGAATATTTTTGAACTTACTAATAAACCCATTGATGATATTGCAAAGTTTTTTGAAAGTATTCAATTGAGTGATTTTAATAAAGAAGTAGCAAAAGAACTTTTAAGAGAAATTAAGTTGAGACTTCAGTTTTTAAAAGATGTTGGATTGGGTTATCTATCACTGTCCAGAACTTCGGGAACTTTATCTGGAGGGGAATCTCAAAGGGTAAGACTTGCGACTCAAATTGGTTCTGGTTTGACAGGTGTTACATACGTTTTGGATGAACCAACAATAGGCTTGCATTCAAGAGACAATGACAGATTAATAGAGACACTTCATAAATTGAAAGATTTGGGAAATACTGTGATTATAGTAGAACATGATGAAGAAATCATAAAAAATTCGGATTATATTGTAGATTTAGGTCCAGCTGCCGGTATAAATGGTGGTGAAGTTATCTTTGAAGGTACTGTTCAAGATATTCTCAAGAAACCAGGAAAATCATTAACAGGTAAATATCTTACTGGAAAAGCAAAAATAGAATTTTTGGAGAAAAAAAGAGAAAAAAATACTAAGGAAATATCAATAAAAGGAGCAACTCATAATAATTTAAAGAGTGTAGATATAGATTTTCCTTTGGGAAAATTTATAGTGGTGACTGGAGTTTCTGGTTCTGGTAAGTCTTCTTTAGTTATGGATACTCTATATCCTGCTCTTCAAAAAGAGATTAATAGATCACGAGTTGTCCCAGGATATTACAAAGAAATTAAAGGTTTAGAGTATGTTGATAAGATCATTTCTATTGATCAAAGCCCAATTGGAAGAACGCCAAGAAGTAATCCCGCTACGTATACGGGAGTTTTTGATTTCATAAGAGACATTTTTTCTCAAACAAAAGAATCAAAAATCAGAGGTTATGATAAAGGTAGATTTAGTTTTAACGTTAAGGGTGGAAGGTGTGAGTCTTGTAAAGGGCATGGAGTTAAAAAAATCGAAATGCAATTTCTTCCAGATGTATATGTCACTTGTGATGTTTGTAAAGGACAGAGGTATAATAAAGAGACTTTGAAAGTAAAATACAAAGGTAAGACAATTTCAGATGTTTTGGAAATGAGCATTGATGAAGCTTCTGAGTTTTTCAAAAATGTTTCTTTTATCAGTAGAATATTGGAACTATTAAAAGAAGTTGGTTTGGGTTATTTGAAACTTGGGCAACCTGCTACAACTTTATCAGGGGGGGAAGCACAAAGAATAAAACTAACTTCTGAGCTTAGGAAAAGATCAACTGGTAAAACTTTTTATATATTAGACGAACCAACTACGGGATTACATTTTGAAGATGTGAAAAAGCTATTGAAAGTTTTAGATATGTTGGTTGAAAAGGGGAATACTGTAGTAGTTATAGAACATAATATGGATGTTATTAAAAATGCAGATCACATAATAGATTTGGGGCCAGAAGGCGGCAAAAATGGTGGAAAGATAATTGCAGAAGGTTCACCAGAAGAAATTATAAAACAAGGTGGTTATACAGCCAATTATTTGAAGTATTTTTTAAATCATAAGTAATTATTAGTTAACCAGTCTATCGGTTCTTCTCCAGCTATTTCATAGAGAGTTTCCATAACTCCTTTGTTGGAAAAATTATTAATGGTTTTTTCTAAGGTGAGTAATATCTTTTTAATTTCTTCATTAGAAATTTTAGAATTTTCATAGGAATCAAAAAGTTCATCCATATCAAGAATTTCAAAAGAAAAATCTTTTTTTATTAATATATCAAGCTCCAAGTCGTGAAATAAAATATAATTTTTAGTTTGTTTGTATTTCCCAAAATCGATATAAATTAAATAATTAGATTTTTCTCCATATTCATCGTGAAAATAGGAAAGCATCAGATTGGTTTGAGGAATTAAAAGTCTCTTTACAAACTTTATAGAATTATGAGAAAATAACTTTTCCCACGGTCTTTTATAACCAAAAACATGCATGTTAAATTCTCGAAATTCTGTAAAATCAAATTTTGCATCGTTTATATGGGTTTTTATTTTTTCGTATTTATTTTTTATGTCAAATTTATATTGTTTCATAATATCCTCCTAAATGATAATTAAAAAAAGGTGACTCTGCTGTAGAGTCACCTTCAATTATATCATAAGGTTATATTTTATGTATTACTAATCCTGACCTCAATTTTGGTTCAAACCAAGTTGATTTTGGTGGCATTATTTTTCCTGCGTCAGCAACATCTATTAACTGTTTTAATGGTGTTGCATACATAGAAAACGCAATTTTCCAATCTTTTGTGTCAACCCATTTAGAAAGAGCACCTACACCTCTTATACCTCCTAAAAAGTGAATTCTTGAATCCTTTCTTGGATCTCCTATTCCTAAAGTCGCGGCCAATAAATGTTCTTGTAAAATGTAAACATCTAAAACTTTTACTGGATCAGATTCATCTACTATTTCAGGTTTGGCTTTCAAAATGTACCAATTCTTGTCTAAATACATTCCAAATTCATGAAGTGACTTAGGAGAATAAGGACTTTCTGGAGCATCAGAAATTTCAAATTTTTCTTTAACTTTAGAAAAAAATTCTTCTTTAGACAAGCCGTTTAAATCTTTAACTACTCTGTTATAATCTAAAACCCTCAATTCATCGTCTGGAAATATAGCGGCTAAGAAATAGTTGTATTCTTCGTTACCTGTATGGTTTGAATTTTCTTCTTTTTTAATTTTTCTTGTTCTTGAAGCTGCAGCAGCCCTATGATGACCATCAGCAATATATAAGTTATCTATACTTTCAAAAGCAGATTTTATTTTACTTACTTTGTTTTCGTCGTTAATTAACCATAATTCTTGTCTTACTTCATTTTCATCAACAAAATCAGCAATTTTAGCTGATTCATCAATAGAGTTTTTTAATAATTTTTTAATATCATCATTTGATTTAAAAGTCAGAAAAACTGGGCCCGATTGAGCACCCAATAAAGTAATATGTCTAGTTCTATCATCTTCCTTATCTTGCCTTGTTAATTCATGTTTTTTAATTTTTCCTTGATCGTATTCGTCTACAGAAACTGTGGCAAATAAGCCAAGTTGAGATTTATCTTTCCAAGTTTCTCTGTAAATGTAATAAGAAGGTTTTTCGTCATTTATTAAAATTCCTTCATCCTCAAATTTTTTTAAATTTTCACCAGCTTTTTTATAGACTTCGTCGGAATGGGGGTCAACATCTCTTTTAAAATCTACCTCAGCCCTTGTTACTCTTAAAAAACTTTTTGGATTTTTTGATACAATTTTTTCTACTTCATCACTTTCAAGAACATCATAAGGTGGACATGAAAAATTTTCAATGTGTTCTTTTTTTGGTCTTAATCCTTTGAAAGGCCTTACTAAAGACAAGGCTATCCCTCCTCATAATACTTTTTAAAATATTTATTTTGAATTTTGAACATTTCTTCTTCTTGATCATCAGTATTGGTGTGATCATATCCTAAAATATGTAGTACACCGTGTATTAAAATATAAAAAAACTCTTCTTCAAAAGTGTTGTTGAAGTTTTTTGCTTGCTCTTTAATCATTTCGATCGATATAACTATATCACCTATGATTTCCTCTTTCAAGCCGTATTCAAAGGAAAGAACGTCGGTAGGGATTGATTTTCCTCGAAATTTTGAATTATACTCTTCAATGGTCTTGTTATCTGTCAAAAAAATATTCAGTTCAAAATTTCCATCTTGATATTCTTCTTTTATAATTTGCTTAACAATTTTATTTATTTTTTTTATATTTACAAAATTATCAGTATTATTGCTTACATTTATTACCATTTAAATCACCTTTTCAGCTCTTTTTGATCTATTTTTGGATATTTTATTCGTTTATGGTTCATCTCCATTATAGTTCTTATGATTTTACCTTTGATCATTTGTAATTCTCTTAAAGATAAACCAGAATCATCTAACTGACCTTCGAAAAACAAGGATTGTATTAGATCATCCAATTTTTCGTTTAGTACGCTCGCATTTACATCTTTCATTGATCTGGTTATTGCCTCAGTTACATCGCATATCATTAAAATAGCTGATTCTTTGAATTGAGGTATGGGGCCAGGATATTTGAAGAGATCTGTGTTTTGGATCCCAGTTTCATCGTAATATTTTTTATAAAAAAACTGTTTTATTCTTGTACCTTGATGTTGTATTATCATATCTTCTATTAAAATTGGTAGTCTATATTCTTTTGCCATTTGTTTACCGTAATTTACGTGATTATCCAATATTAATGAACTCATTTTGGGACTGATGTTGTCGTGAGGATTAACTCCTCTCTGGTTTTCTGTAAAAAATTGAGGTCTCCAGGTTTTACCAATATCATGAAAATAAGCTCCTACTCTAGCTAAAATAGAGTTTCCATTTATATGCTCTGTTGCACTTTCCGCTATATTAGAAATAATCATACTATGATAATAAGTACCTGCAGCATGTAGAGTCATTTTTTTTAGAGCTGGGTGGTTCAAATTACCTAACTCTAAAAGACCGAGATCTGAATAAACTCTTGTTATGTACTCGAAAAATGGTAGTATACCCATAGATATAAGCATTGTGAAAAAATTAATCAAAAGTATTGTCAACAGTTCGTTTGTGTCGTTTGTATATCTAAATAGCAACATCAAAGCTATTTGTAAGACACTTGATATAATAAATGGTAAAAATATTTCTATCCTTCTAACAATCTTTTTGGAAACCCAGGCTACCAGTGTTGAAGGTAAAAATATTATCATCATATAAGTTATATCAAAACCATATATAATTCCAAAAAAAAGAGAAAATGAAAGTGAAGATAATATTCCGACGTCAAAATCAATAAGCATTGTTATGAGTAATGTACTCAACAAAGCCGTAACAGAATATAAACTTAAGTACTTATAAATAAATGAATTTAACATTATAGCTGAAATAAGTGGTATCATAAAAGCCGCCCAGTAGTTCAATGGATGTAGTTGAAACATCTTTTTCTTTTCTATGTACATCTCAACTATAAAAAACCAATAAGTTTGAAATACTACGTTGAATTTTACCTGGAAATCAAAAGATAGCCTTCTCCAGATTACAAATTCCACTATAAATCCAACAACTGCGAAAATAAGCATTCTCAGTAAAATAGATTCTAAACTTTGGGGAGCTTTTTTAGATCCCTTTTTTCTCATATTATTATTTTTTTTCAAAAGAATCACTCCGTGTCATTTTCGAAAACTTCGTAAGCGTTAATAATCTCTTTCACTAAAGGATTTCTTACAACATCCGATTTTTTTAATTCATTAAATTTAATTCCCTTTATATTAGTCAAAAATTTGCTAACAGCAAGTAGCCCTGAATCTTTTTTCTTTTCAAGATCAATCTGTGTTATATCTCCGGTTACAACGACTCGAGAATTGAATCCAATTCTGGTTAAAAACATTTTCATTTGTTGATAAGTGCTGTTCTGGGCTTCGTCTAAAATAATAAAAGAATTATTCAAAGTTCTACCTCTCATATATGCCAAAGGTACAATTTCAATTATCCCTTTTTCTTTGTAAAAATTAACCTTTTCAATTCCTAAAAAGTCTATTAAAGAATCATATAAGGGCTTTAGATAAGGATCGACTTTTTCATACAGTGTTCCTGGTAAAAAACCTAATTTTTCACCAGCTTCAACAGCAGGTCTTGTTAAAATTAACCTTTG
This sequence comes from Geotoga petraea, assembly GCF_900102615.1. Classification (NCBI taxonomy): domain Bacteria; kingdom Thermotogati; phylum Thermotogota; class Thermotogae; order Petrotogales; family Petrotogaceae; genus Geotoga; species Geotoga petraea. The sequence continues at coordinate 373,295 of NZ_FMYV01000001.1, forward strand.
AACTTTTCCTTTTTTTAAATAATCAACAGCCATTGCTACCGCAAGGTATGTTTTTCCAGTACCAGCAGGACCAATAGAAAAAACTATTTCATTATTTTTGAGATCTTCTATATATTGTGCTTGACCTTCTGTTTTTGCAGATATCTTAACGCCATTAATAGTAGTGTTTACCACTTCTTTCATCGATTTTGGGTTATTGATATCTTCACCCGTATTCCTGGATATAATGTATAGAAATTGATTCCATTCCAGTAGGTGTCCATCTTCTAAAATATCTATCAGTTCGTTAAAAATTTTTTTAACGGTTTTGTTATTTTTTTCTGATTCAGAATTTATTGTTATTTTATTGTTTTTTAAATAAATATCCACGTTGAATTTTTTTGAAAGGTATTTAACTCTTTTATTGTAAGCCCCGAAAATTTCAACAGGTTCTAAATCTTTAGGCATGTTTATAAAAGTTTTCAGTAGAATCATCTCCTTATTTATGATAAAATCTATATGTTGTGATATTTATATACATCAATATATATATTTTAACATATTTTATCTTATATAAGATAACTTGGAGGCAAAAACATGTGGTATCCGGGCCATATAAAAAAAGCAAAGGAAAGTATAAAGAAAAATTTGAAAATTGTGGATGCAGTCTTAGAACTTTTAGATGCAAGAGCCCCTTACGCTTCGAGAGCATACGAATACGAAAGTTTGTTTAGAAACAAACAGAAAATTTTGATAATGAATAAATATGATATTTGTGATCAGGAAAAAACAGAAAAATGGATTGATTTATATAAAGAAAAAGGATACGTAGTTTTGAAAACAAATTTAAAATCTGAAAATATAAAGAAATTTCTTGAAAATAAAGTAGCAAAGCATATTCCTCTTAACTACAAAGAAAAAAGAGCAATTATCGTTGGAGTACCTAATGTTGGAAAATCAACTTTTATAAATCGTTTCAAAGGTAAAAAATCAACTACAATTGGTAATACTCCAGGAGTTACAAAAGGTGTTCAATGGATTACAGTTAATAAAGAAATTAAAATATTGGACACCCCAGGAATTTTGTTTCCTGAATTATATAATAAAAGTATTAAAAACAAATTGATGGCAATAGGGTCTATAAAAGGTGATGATGTAACAAAAGATGATGCTGTTTTTTATATTTTTGATTATTTGAAGGTTAATTATCCACACTACCTTGACAATATTGTAGAAAAAGGATCTTCAAAAGAAAATGCATATGAATTTATACTTGAGTTTGCAAAAAAGAGAAACTTCATTAAAAAAGGTGGAATAGGTGATTATTATAGAGGGAGAAACACTTTTTTGAAAGATTTTAATGATGGAATATTTGGAAGGGTAACTCTTGAATCTCCAGAAGACTATGAACAAATTAAAATATAGTTTTTTATTAATTAATTTAATTTCAATCATTTCTTTTTCGTATGAAGTTTTTTCAAATGGGGAATATTTTAAAATTTTTTTGGAAAATAAAATAAAACTTTCAAAAGAGATAAAAATTGTTACATACAGTATGGACGACACTCTAACAAATATTTTAGTAGACAAAAATCATCATATAATTTTAGACCCTAGTGCAAATAGGTCAAAAAAAGATTTGAATATTCAAAACGTCACGGCACCTAATACTGGAATACAGCATGAAAAATTTTATATTTTTGATAATAAGGAAGTTTTATTTGGGACAGGCAATATGACTTTTAGTGGTATTTTAGGTGACAAAAACATATACATCTTTACTGAAGATAAAGCTATTACAAATATATTTTTAAAAGAATTTGACAATCTGGCGACTCAGAAGTATAAAAAATCTTTGAGTAAAAAAATAAAAGATAGCGAGTTAGGTAGTTTTGAATTTCATTCAACACCAAATGAATCAATCTACAAGGTAATACAAAAAGAAATTAAAAATGCTAAAGTAAATATAGATGTTTTTGCTTTTTCTTTAACAGATCCTTTTTTGGTTTACGAGCTTGAAAAGGCTTCTTCAAGAGGAATAGAAGTAAATCTTTACTTCGATGATTGGAATGAATATTATTCTGATGCAGTTAAAAACTTAAAAGGCATAAATAAATATAGTTATAGTGATTTGCACGCGAAAGTTTTAATTATAGATAATAAGAGAATTATATTGGGAAGTTATAATTACACTTATAAAGCCCGAAATACAAATTATGAATTATTTACTATAATTGAAAATAAAACCATATCGGATATCATAAAAAGATTTTTAATCGAGGAGGATTAAAAAATTGAAAATGAGAATATCATTAGCACAGATGAATGCAAGAGTTGGAGACTATGATTTTAATTATAATAAAATAATTGATTTTATTGAAAAAGCAGTTGAAAATAAATCAGATATTATTCTATTCCCAGAGTTAACTTTAAACGGGTATCCGCCTGAAGATTTAATACTAAAAACGCAATTTTTAAGAGAATCTAGAGAATATACAGAGAAAATAATTGAGTATTCAAAAAGAAAAAATATTATAATAATTTTTGGAGCTATAGACTGGGATATAGAATCTTATAACAGTGCCTTTGTTGTTTATAAAGGCAGAAAAATTTTAGATTATAGAAAAATGTTTTTACCAAACTATTCTGTTTTTGATGAAAAAAGGTATTTTACAAATGGCAATGAAGTTGAAATTTTTCAAATAGATGATGTAAAATTGGGAGTTAATATTTGTGAAGATATATGGGTTCCTAATGGTCCTGCTTTAGCCCTTGCACAAAATGGTGTCAACATTATTCTCAATCTTTCAGCTTCTCCTTATCATAAGAATAAAAACATCAGCAAATTGGAAATGTTAAAAACCAGGGCTTCAGAATTATCAAGTTGGCTCATATACACAAATCTTGTTGGTGGTCAAGATGAAGTTGTTTTTGATGGAGGAAGTGTTGTCATAAATCCTTATGGGGAAGTGAAGTTAAAAGCGCCCCTTTTTGAAGAAGGATTGTACACTTTGGATATAGATCCCTATGAAACAACAAGGGCAAATTTGAGAGAAGGAAAAAGAAAACATTATAGCTATAATAATTACAATACAAATAAAATACATAAAATAGATTTTGAAAAAAATATAAAAAAAGATAAATTGAAAAAGTTAGATTTTAATTGGGGAGTTGAGATAGAACAAACTTACAATGCAATAAAACACGGATTAATTGATTATATGGGGAAAAATAATTTTAGTAAAGTTTGTTTTGGTTTAAGTGGAGGTATAGATTCTGCTCTTGTAGCAGCTATAGCCTCAGAGGCCATAGGCAAAGAAAATGTCTTGGGAATTTTGATGCCTTCTATGTACTCATCTAAAGGAAGTGTGGATGACTCAATTAAGCTGGCAAAAAATTATGGTTTCAAAACTGTTGAAGTTCCTATAAAAGAGATTTTTGATTCTTTTAAAAAAGATTTAAACAAAAAAATGGATCAAGTTGCAGGTTTGACGGAAGAAAATATCCAGGCAAGGATAAGGGGAACTATAGTAATGGCATATTCTAATAATTACGGTTACCTTGCTTTAGCAACAAGTAACAAGAGTGAATCTGCAGTTGGCTATTCTACCCTATATGGAGATATGGTTGGAGGTTTTTCCCCAATAAAGGACTTATATAAAACAGAGGTTTACAAAATGGCTAACTTTATAAATGAAAAAGAAGGATATGATATAATCCCGAATGAAATTATAATGAAAGTGCCTTCTGCAGAATTGAAACCTGATCAAAAAGATCAAGACAGTTTACCTGAATACGAATTACTGGATAAGATCCTTTTTAGTTATATAGACAGAGAAATGTCGTTCAATGAATTGACTGATGAGTTTAATGAGGAAATAGTTAGAGATATAATTAAAAAAGTTGATATAAATGAGTTTAAAAGAAGACAGTCAGCTCCGGGAATTAAATTAACCGAAAGATCTTTTGGCAAAGATAGAAGAATGCCTATAACAAATGGCTTTAAAATATGGGAAAAATGAGGGATTTAAGATGAATAAATTAAACAAAAAAGAAAAATTATTTACTTTTCAAAATTTTGCAATAATATTATTATTAATGGCTATTATTTATTTAATTGCATTTTACTTTTGGAACATGTATGAAGAAACGTTGAGAAATCAATACTATCATCCTTATATCAAAATAAATGATAGTAACTATATAAGGTTGAAGAGCTCTAAATATTTTGATAAAAATACTTCAATCTCTATTAATAAAACTGATATAGAATATGAATATATTTTCAACTCGGATTATGGTACTTCTAAGATAAAAACCTTTGATCCAAGATTCTATTTTTATGAAAATAATAGTTTTTCAGCTTTGGGGTACCCATCTTATGATTTTAGGGGGATGGAATTCACAATACTATTTAAAAATGGTGAGAAAATTAAATATGTAGTAGTTCCTAATGAAAAGATATTGGATGAGATAGAAGAAATTACAAACAACTTTGTTAATGAATTACCAGTTGAATTAAGCTATCTCTTGAATAATAACAAATATGTTTCTTTAGACCAAGATATAATAAGCATTAAAAAAGGTGAGATCTCATTTGATATTTACAAAAATAAAATAGTAAATATTTCCCAATCTGATAACTATTTTTATCTACATACTTTATTTGTAAAAGATCTTGAAAAAATATATATAATACCAAAAAATGAAGAACATAATTTAATTGAATTAATTAATATTATAAAATAGTTGCATATAATAAACTGGATAATTTCAAATAATCATAAAAATTAATAGAAATTATATAAAAATGGATGCCAATCTCTTTTAATTTTCAGAACTAAAAGAGATTGGCATCTATTTTTTTTAAAGTTATCTTCATTGTGAAATTTAATGTATTTTTGAAAAGCATGCTCTAATTTTAAAATAAATAATGAATAACCTTAAATAATTGCAAGAATTTTTGATAAACCTGTAAAAATACATTTTATTATCCTTGAATAAAAAGCTTTAAAAATGTAGAATGTTAATGTCCAATGATGAAATAAATTTCAAGAAAAATATTTCAAGGAGGTAATTTATGAATTTATCTGAAAAAATAAAATCAGTTGAGCAATCAATAACTCTTGCTTTAAATGCAAAAGCTATTGAATTGGAGAAAAAAGGTGAAGATATCATAAAGCTTACAGCTGGAGAGCCTGATTTCAATACTCCTAAGCCTATAGTGGAGGCTGCTTATGAAGCTTTAAAAGCGGGAAAAACTAAATATACAGCTTCAAGTGGAATTATAGAATTAAGGGATAAAATTGCAAAATACATATCAAAAAGAACTAACAATAATTACAATTCAGACAATGTTGTTGTAACTAACGGAGGGAAACAAGCACTTTTCAATGTTTTGATGGCTATAACGAACCCAGGCGACGAGATTTTGGTTTTAGATCCTTCTTGGGTTAGCTATGAAGCTCAAATTATAATGACTGGTGGAACCCCAGTTCACATTCCTTTAGATTTTGAAAATGGATTTCAACCAGATAAAAAAAAGATAAAGAGATATATAACTCCAAAAACTAAAGCTATATTAATAAATTCACCAAATAACCCAACAGGCATGGTTTATAGTAAAGACGCATTACAAGATATTGCAGATATTGCCAAAGAACATGAAATATTTGTTATTAGTGATGAAGTTTATGAATTGTTGGTGTATGAAGGTACACATTACTCAATTTCATCTTTTGAAGGTATGAAAGAAAGAACAATTATAATAAATGCTTTTTCAAAGACATGGGCCATGACGGGGTGGAGAATTGGGTACGTTGTCGGACCAAATGAAATAATTTCTCAAGTTGGTAAAATTCAATCTCATTCAACCTCTAATGTAAATACTCCAACACAATATGCTGCTTTAAAAGCTTTTGATGTAGATGTTTATCCAATGTTCCAAGAGTTCAAAAAAAGGAGAGATTATGTTGCTAAAAGATTGGAAAAGATGAATTTAAAATTCATTCTACCAAATGGAGCATTTTACTTTTTTATTTCTGTTGATGAATTTGGTTATAGTGATAAAGAATTTTCAGAAAAATTATTATCAGAAGTTGGACTAGCTGTGGTACCAGGTTCAGGTTTCTATAAAAAAGGCTTTATTAGAATTTCTTTTGCAACATCTCAAGAGAATTTAGAAAATGCTTTAGATAGACTAGAAAAATTTGTAATGAATTTTAGAGGGTGATCTAATTGAAAGTTAATTTACTAGTTGCCGAAATTGGAAGTACAACCACTGTTGTTACTGCATTTGATAAAATAAATACCAAAGAACCAAAAGTTATTGGACAAGCAGAACATTATACAACAGTGAAAGAAGGAGACGTAACTATCGGGATTTTTAAAGCAATAAAGCGACTTGAAGAAAAATTAAAAGAGAAAATTAATTGGGAGAAGTTTATTGCCTCTTCATCAGCTGCTGGTGGGCTAAAGATAACAGTGCATGGATTGGTTTATGATATGACAGTAAGGGCTGCCAGAGAAGCAGCATTAGGCGCTGGAGGGGTTTTAAAATACGTTACTTCTGGTAAAATGAGAAAGAGGCATTTGGAAGATGTAAAAAAAATAAATCCAAAGATGATACTTCTTGCTGGTGGCGTAGATTATGGAGAGGAAGATACCATTTTACATAATGCAGAGATGATTTCAAATTTGGAGATAGATGTTCCAATAGTATACGCTGGTAACATAAATGTAGCAGAAGAAGCTAAAGAAATTTTGGAAAGTAAAGGTAAAAAAGTTATAATCACTGAAAATGTTTATCCAAAAGTTGATCAATTAAATGTGCAACCAGCAAGAAAAATTATTCAAGAACTTTTTTCTAAAAATATAATTCATGCTCCAGGAATGGAAAAAATACATGATATTGTAGACGAAGAAATCATTCCAACTCCTGGATCAGTTATGCTGACGACAGAACTTTTGTCAGAAGAATTTGAAGATGTTCTTGTAGTGGATATTGGTGGTGCAACTACTGATGTTGATTCAGTTACTGAAGGAAGCCCAGAAATACAAAAAATAATGTTATTTCCTGAACCTGTAAGTAAACGAACTGTAGAAGGAGATATGGGACTCTTTGTAAATGCAGATAATGTTTATTCAATGCTTGACAAAAAGGAATTAGAAAAAAATTTTTATGATCATGAAGAACTTATAAATAAAATATCGCCTTATCCAGAGTCAGAAAGAATGGAAAAATTCACTGCTTTCATGGCAAGAAAATGTTTTTCTGAATCCATAGTAAGGCATTCTGGATCAATAAAATATTTATTTGGCCCTAATGGTAGACAAAAAGTTGCCCAGGGAAAAGATTTAACTGCAATAAAATACATAATAGGTACAGGAGGAATTTTAACAAGATCTAGACATAGAAAATACATTATGGAGTCAATTAAAGAGTTAGAAAGACCTAATAAACTTATGCCTGGGAAAAAAGTTAAATTAGGTTATGATAAAGATTATATTTTTGCCGCTTTGGGTGTTTTATCGACAATTGATAAAGAGTCGGCAAAAAATATTTTACTTCAGGATATAGAATGGATAGAATAAAAAAATAAGAGGATTTATCCTCTTATTTTTTTATAACCAACTTTTGAGTAATTTAATTTCTTCTTTATGTTCTTCATCATCACAAGGGGTTTCTAAGATAAATGGTATATTTTTAAGTTTTGAATGATTGATGATATTTGAAATTCCATCTTTACCTATATAACCTTTACCTATTTTTTCATGCCTATCTTTTCCCATGTTTAAAGGAGATTTTGAATCATTTAAATGTATAAATCTCAAGTTTTCTATTCCAAAACTGTTACTCATCAATTCTAAAAGTTTTTCAACATCGTTATCATTTCTTATATCGTAATTACCATCAAATCCATGGCACGTATCGTAAACAACTTTTAATTTTTCAGAGTTTTTAAAATTTTCGAATAATTTTCCAATATGCTCTATTTTAAACCCATAATTGTTGCCCTTTTTAGAAGAATTTTCAAGGCATATGTTTAACTTCAAATCTAATGAATCATATACTCTTTCTAAGCCTTCTGTAATTCTGTTTACTGCATATTCCTCTCCTTTACCTAAATGTGAACCACAATGTATATTATAATGGGTTATTCCCAAGGACTGAACAGCTTTAATTTCTTCTGCCATACTATTAATAGAATTCTTCCATGTATCATCTTTTGGGGAAGCTAAATTTATAAGATAGTTAGAATGCACAAGTACTTTATCAAAAGATAAATTGTGTTTTTTCATATTTTTTTTAAATTTTTCTGCAGATTCTTGAGTTATGGAAGGGTTTCCCCAAGTTCTTGGTGATTTGACAAAAATTTGAAAAGTGTTAGCCCCTATATCTATCGTTTTTTTAGGGACATTTTCAATACCATTAGATATTTTCATATGAGCACCAAAATAAATTGTAATCAGCTCCTTTTATAAAATAAAAACTCCAGCGTATACTGGAGTTTTGGTGGGCAGAGACAGAATCGAACTGTCGACACACGGATTTTCAGTCCGTTGCTCTACCAACTGAGCTATCTGCCCAAAAAAATAAAATGGTGGGCGCTGCAGGATTTGAACCTACGACCCTCTGCTTGTAAGGCAGATGCTCTCCCGCTGAGCTAAGCGCCCACTTTTTAGTGGCGCCCCCAACCAGATTCGAACTGGTGTCTTTGGCGTGAAAGGCCAATGTCCTGGGCCTCTAGACGATGGGGGCATACAATGATAACCGAAGTAAATAATATCATAGATTTACTAAGGTGTCAAGCGGTTAATAATAAATTAATTAAAAAAATATATTTTAGTAAATAATCTCTCTTGCGTTCCTTAAATCTTCATTCATTGCTTTTATTAAATCTGTTTCATTTTTAAATTTAACTTCTTCCCGCATATAGTTTATAATTTCTATTTTTACATATTTATTGTATATATTATAATCAAAGTCTATAAAAAACACTTCGACTTTTGGAACTTTTTTATTTTCAAAATATGTTGGTCTAACCCCAACATTCATTAACCCCCAGTATTCTTTTTCTATATTTTCAATCTTGCCTTTTACTAAATAGACTCCATATTTTGGAAATATAATGTCTTCTTTGAATCTTATATCTATATTTGCTGTTGGGAACCCCAGTTTTTGTCCTATATGTCTATCTTCATAAACAGGTCCTTCCAAAGTCCAGGTTTTTTCTAACATTTTGTTTGCCAGTTTGATGTTACCTTTTTTAATGGCATTTCTGATCATTGTTGAGCTGATCCTGTTGCCTTTCTCTTTCAAATCATGTAAGATTTGAACTTTCATGTCATATCTATGAGCATGTTTTAAAAGAAAACGTGTGTCACCTATTGCGCCCCTACCAAATTTAAAGTCTTCACCACAAACAATGTATTTCACACCACGTTCTTTTAAAATTTCAAGATACTTATAATGCGTGATGTTCCAAACATTTTGCATATCTATAATTTCCACTTCCATCCCAAGATCTTTTATAAATTTTGCCCTTTCCCAAGATGGATATAGTAATCCAGGAAATCCATTTACATATTGACTCATTGGATATCTTAACATTATTGCAAGAGGTTTTAAATCATTACTTTTAGCATTTTCTATGTTTTTATTTAAAATATATTTATGACCTTTGTGAACGCCATCAAAAGTCCCTACTGCTACAGAATACAATTTTTTCACCTCTGATTAAAAATCTTGTATAATTTGGCCACCCTTTCAAAACTTTCAGGTTCATTTTTTAAAAGAGTGTTTAAAAATTTTGAAGTTTTTTCTGTTTTAGCGAAACCAATGAACCTATTATTTTCATCAAAAAGTTTGACAATTTGGTGTTTTTGGAAAGAAAATTTAAAATCTTCTACATTGTTTACATAAACATGTATACCGTTTTCAATTTTATAACCATGCTTTAAATTTATTTCTGGAAAATCTAAATAATCAACGGGATTTAAGAGATTATCATACCTAATATTTTCATAGTTTATAGAATCATCTAATTTGAATTTTTCAATAGAGGTTCTTGTGAGTTTTTTTGTAACTGCACCACATCCTAATTTATATCCTATATCCATTATTAAGCTTCTTATATATGTGCCTGAAGAAACTTCTGCATCAAATTCAAACACCTTATTATCTATTGTTATGTTATTTATATTTTTTATTTGAATTCTCTTAGGGGGTAAATTAATTATTTCCCCTTTTCTTGCATATTCATATAATCTTTTGCCTTTGTACCTTCTTGCAGAATAAGCTGGAGGAACTTGGTCATAAGATCCTTTAAAACTTTCTATTGTATCTTTCAGTTTTTCTAAATGTTCTGGTCTAACTTCGTTCTTTTCTTTCAAAACACCAGTTATATCAAAAGTATCAGTTATGATCCCTAATTCTGCAACTACATGGTATGTTTTAAAAGAGTTTTGAAAAAATTCAATAAATTTTGTCCCTTTATTAACGGCTAAAACCATAACCCCTTCAGCAAATGGGTCTAATGTACCTGTATGTCCAACTTTCCTAGTTCCCAGTTCTTTTCTAACTATATCAACTAAATCATGAGATGTAATGTTTTTAGGTTTGTTAATATTTAAAAAACCCGATTTATTCATCTGATTTATCATCCTGTTCGTCTTTGTTTTCATCACTATATTCTATTGAATCCAAAAGTTTGTGGACTTTAACACTGGCTTGAAGCCCTTGATCTATATGGAATCTAACTTCTGGAACCTTAAACATTCTAATATTTTCCGCTATTATTTTTCTGAAAAATCCTTGGGCTTTGTTCAATTTTTTAACTATTTTTTCCATATCTCCATCTAAAGCAGAAACATAAACATCTACATAAGATTTATCTTTAGCTAACTTAACATAATTTGTGTTTACCATATGCCCTTTTAATTCAGGATCTCTCAAAGTATAATAGGATTTATTAAACAGTTTCATTATTTCAGATTCTATCATTTTTTTTCTAAATTCAGACATTTTCATCTACCTCCATATCTTCTATAATTCCATCAATATTCATAAACTCTTCAGAGTTTTCTATCTTATTTTTCAGTGCTTCCACATAATTAAAATATTTTTTTGGTGTTAATCCTAAGTTATTCCATGCATTAATATTTGGGATTTCAATTCCAAAATTACCAGAATACCCATAATAAAGCGTATTTGTTGTAATGTTTGATATATGAATTATTTGTACTATCATCTTTGTATTTTCATCAGATAGGTTATCTATTGAATCATGAAATCCTGCTGAATTAATTATTTGATCTGACAATCCCCATTGTTTGAATAGCAATTTCCCTATAGCTTCATGAGAGTATGAATCTAAAATATCTTCTGCTTCTTTAAAACTAATTTTTTTATGATTTGCAATTTTTATAGTCATTTCAAAAATTTCTGGCATAATATTTGACATGGATATTTTCCCTAAATCGTGCAATAATCCCCCTAAAAAGGCTTCTTCTCTTTCTGGATAATTAATTGTTTTTGCAAGAAGCTCGGCACCGATAGCTGTTGACATTAAATGAATCCAAAACTTTTTGGTATTGAAAAAATCGTATTCCTTTCTAAAAAAATTTTTTACCGTGAAAATACTCATTGCCAAATTTCTAACAGTTTTAAAACCTAATATATTTATAGCCTGAGATAATTTTGTTATTTTTCTTGGTAATGCATAATAAGCGGAATTAGATAATTTCAATATTTTTGCGCTAAGTGAAGGAGATTCTAAAACAGCAGCATTTAAATCCTTGACGCTAGAATTAGGGTCAGAGGCTATATTTATAATTCTTTGTACTATAAAATCTGGCGTAGGTAATTCTTCAATTTTTTTTGATATAACAGAAATTGAAACTTTACTCATTTTCAACACCTCTTGGAACAGTTATTATAAACTTAGAACCTTCTCCCAATTGGGTTTCCAGTTGAATTGTTCCTCCATGGAGTTCTACCATATCTTTGACAATGGATAGGCCTACACCAGTTCCTTGAATTTCATAGGTTAAAGAAGTGTCAGAACGATAAAATTTATCGAACACTTTCTCTTTGTCTTCTTCTTTTATACCTATACTGTTATCTTCTATCTCTATAATCAGTTCTTGGTTTACAGTTCTTGTTTGAATTTTTACGAATTTTTCCTCTTTTCTCTTATCAGAATATTTTATTGCATTTTGTATTAAATTGAATATAACCTGTCTCATTCTTGTTCTGTCTAAAAAAACTTCCAAAGATTTTTCATTATCAAAGATTATATTCACTTCATTTTTCTTAGCGAAGTCTTCTAAAGTATTGCATATTTCATTAATTAATTCATTTATATCAAAATTAGTTTTTTCTAAGTTAAGAGTTTTTAATTCTAACTTCGAAAAATCAAGGAGATCGTTTAGAAGTCTATTTAGATGATTTGTTTCGCTTTGAATTGTGTTAAAAAATTCCATAAGCGTTTCATCATCCAACAACTCATATGAATCTATTATTGTATCAGAATAAGCTTTAATAGCAGAAAGAGGAGTTCTTAGTTCGTGAGACATCATAGATAAGAATTCCATTTTCATTTTGTCTAATTTTTTTAATTTTTCTAACTCTTTAGTTCCACTAATATCTCTTATAACAATTAAAACATTTTTTTCATTTTCGAATTCCAAAAAATTAGAATCAATTGAATAAAATTTATCGTTTACTTCAATTTCTTCTGATTGATTGCGTTCATTATCTAAAGTAGATATTATAATATCATTTAACTTTTCTTGAATATCAGTACCTAAATGATCGTATTTTTCATTTTTGAAGTTGATTTCTTTGTTCTCAGAAAAAACAACCATAGAATCATTTGTAGAATTGAGAATGCTATTCAAAAAGTTTTTATTTTTTTCGATTATTAAGTTTTTGTTCAATATTTTGTCGTATAAAGTTAAGTTTTCAAATAAGTTTCCAAACATAAAAGATAAAAATCTAAAAAGCATCATAGCTTCATTTGAAAAATCTTCTTCTTTTGTAATAGCAGTGTAAATAAAGTGGGTTGTATTTAAGCTAACTATTGGAATAAAAATGTAAGATAATTCTTCTTCAGGGAAAACTGATACATCCAAGTTATTGTTTACCCAAATAACCATATCTTCAATATCAGGATTGTAAGATGTATTGAAGATTTCTTTGACTTTATTTTCTTCTACTTTAAAGAAAAAATCTTTATCAGTTTCTATCATAGTGCCTGTAATTTTCGATAAAGTTTTATAAGCAGAATCAAGATCATTTACTTTTGAAATTTCCATAATTATATTTGACAAATTCGTATAGAACGATGTATCCTTTAATTTTTCAACCATATTAAACCCCTTTTTTACATTAATTCATTTAATTATACCTTATAGAATGTTTTATACAAAATAATTTAATTAATCATATATTAAAATTTGTTGAAATATAAAGATACTTTATGATGATATAATTTATTAAAAGTATAGAAAAATCAAGGAGGTTCCAAAATGAAAGTTGATATGAAAATCGACATAAAAAAACTCATCGATAACAACCAGCTAAAAATATTAAAAGATCTTTTAAAAGATCAAGAACCTGCCTATATAGTTGAGATGATAGAAGAGATTGAAGCTGAAGACAAAGTAATTATTTTCAGATTATTGAATAAGGATACAGCGGCTTTAGTTTTTTCAGAATTGGAAAGAGACGATCAGCTGAGATTAATATCTTTATTCAAGGAAGAAAAAATCAAGGAAATTATAAATGATCTTGATCCTGACGATAGAACGGATTTATTTGAAGAATTGCCGGCTAATGTAGTCAAAAAATTGCTTGAATATCTCTCTCCAGAAGAAAGGGAAAAAGCACAAATATTACTTAATTATCCAGAAGATTCAGCTGGAAGGATAATGACACCTGACCTTTTCGACTTAAAAGAGAACCTCAACTGCTCTCAGGCATTGAAAAAGATTAAGTCGAAAGGGAAACAAGCTGAAACAATATATACACTTTTTGTGATAGATGAAAACAGAAAACTTACAGGTGTCGTCGATTTGGATGAGATTATTTTTTCTGAAGAAGATCAAAAGATAAAGGAAATTATGAATAAAGAACCTTTGTATGTAAGTGTTTATGATACCGAAGAAGAAGCTGCAATAATAATGAGAGATTATGATTTATTGGCTTTGCCAGTGGTTGATTCAGAAAAAAGATTGGTGGGAATAATAACTGTTGATGATATTATTGATATTATTGAAGAAACTGCAACTGAAGATATTCAAAAAATGGCAGCAGTAAATGCTACTGATACATCTTATTTGCATACTTCAATATGGAGTTTAGTAAAAAGTAGGGTTGTTTGGTTGATCCTCTTATTATTACTTGAAAGTGTAGCTGTATTTATTATCGATGGGTTTTCTGCAATTCTTCAGAAGGTTACAATTCTTGCGGCTTTTATACCTACAATAAATGCAATGGGGGGAAATACTGGAAGCCAGATGTCTGCAGTTATCATTAGATCAATGGCATTAGGAGAATTGGACAAAGATGATTTTAAAAAAGTTTTGAGAAAAGAGATAGTTGTTGGGACAATACTTGGATTAATTTTATCTGTTGTTATGGGAGTAAGAGCGTTTGTAAATACTCAAGATATATCAATAATATTAGCCCTTTCTTCTTCTATGATAATCGTAGTTCTCGTCTCAAACTTTTTAGGATCTATTCTACCTTTTTTTGCAAAAAGATTCAAATTAGATCCTGCGTTAATATCTGGCCCTCTTATATCAACTATTATGGATGTAATTAGTATGGCGGTATATTTTTCTGTTTCTCTTTATTTTCTAAAAGATATGCTCTAATGTATAGAATTAAAACATGAAAGAATTTTAAACACTTCTTTCATGTTTTATTTATATAACTAAAGAATATTAAACAATTATTAACCTAAAACTCAAAAATTGATTTTTGTAAAGTTAATATGTGAAAAATTTCATATAATATTTACCCAAATAAAAATATAAACTTAATTTTTTATCTATAAAATAGAAAGTGAAAAAAATAACCAGTGATTAATCTTGGAGATGATTTAAATGGTTGAAATTTATATTTGTATGGGTAGTGCATGTTATTTAAAAGGCTCAAAAGATATTGTAGATATTTTAAGTCGTTTGGTAAAAAAATATGATTTGAAAGAAAAGGTAAAATTAAAAGGATCTTTCTGTTTAGGTCCCTGCAATCAAGGTGTAGTTGTTAAGGTTGGAGATAAATTTTTCAAAAAAATGAATGTAGAAAATACAATTTCAATTTTCAAGGAAAAAATTTATCCATATATACTAGAGATAATAGAAAAGAGTGATGAAAATGAGTAATTTATCTAAAAACGTATGGGAATTAATTATGGATTATGATCCAAATGGAATAATGGCAGTAGATGAAGATTTTACTATTAAACTGGTTAATCCTTCATTTGCAAAAATGTTTTATTTACAGGGAAAAGATATCATCGGAAGATCAGTTTTTGAATTTTTCAATGATTTTGAAGATTACAGACTTATTATGGAAGAAGATGAAAAAATATTAAAGAAGATTCATACTTATGAAAATTATGGTTTAACTGTTTCTGAAGTGACTTTTAGAATTAAGTCTGAAAAACTTATAGTGAAAATATTTCATGACATTACTGATCAAGTAGAGAAAGAAAAAGAGTTAAAATATTTAAAGATACATATAATTGAAGAAGTGCAGAAAATAGTTGATAAACAGATGAAAACAGGTCAAGAAATAGCTTCCATATTGGGAGAAACCACCGCTGAAACCAAAGCAACATTAGTTAAATTATTAGACATACTAAAAAAAGAAAAATAAAGGAAGGTTAAAGATGATTTCTTCAGTTATATATAAAAAAAGCATAAATAAATTTGGTGAAGAAGTTTGTGGAGATAATTTTCAATTAAGTAAAACAGATAATTCAAAAATAGCAGTTCTTTCTGATGGGTTGGGTAGTGGAATAAAAGCAAGTATTTTATCAATATTAACTACTGAAATAATATCAACAATGTTTAAGAAAGGTGTCGAGGTAGAAGAGATATATCAAACTATTGCAAAGACTCTACCTGTTTGTAAAATTAGAGGTATTGCTTATTCAACTTTTTCAATTGTTCAAGTTTTTAAAGATGGAAAAATAAAAATAGTGAATTATGATAATCCCACTCCTATAATAATTCGAGGTGGTGAATTGTACTGGCCTAAATACATAAAAAAAGTGATAAATGGAAAAGATGTTTATATAAGCAATTTTTATCTTGAACCGGATGATTTTATTTTTGTATTTTCAGATGGAATAGTTCATGCTGGTTTGGGGAATATGATGGATTTTGGATGGGGTGTAGAAAATATAGCATCATATATAAAAAGATTGTATAGAAGAACTAGAGATATAAAATATATGGTTGATAATTTAGTCGAACTAACAAAAAGTTATTATGGTTCACAACCTGGAGATGATTCAAGCGTTGTTGGATTTAAAATAACAGAGAAACCTACAGCAATGATATTCACAGGTCCACCTTTAGATCCAAAACAGGATAAATATTTTGTCGAAGAATTCATGAAATCAGAAGGTAAAAAAATAGTTTGTGGAGGGACTACAAGTAATATAGTTGCCAGAATAATTGGAGAAGAGATTGAAATTAATTTTAATTTGGATTCAAAAAGTGATATTCCCCCATATGGAACTATGAAAGGTGTTGATCTTGTTACTGAAGGAGTCTTAACCCTTAAAGGTTTAAACAATCTTCTTAGCCAGTGTAAAAACAACATGTTTGAAATTGATATTGAAGAGAAAAATATTGACGCAGCTGAAAAAATGTTTATAACAATAAGAGACTGTGATGAGATTACTTTACAGGTGGGTAGAAAAGTAAATGTGTTTTACCATAATCCAGCTTTACCTTTTGATATGTCTATTAGGTCAAATTTAATAAGAGATATAAAAAGTAATCTATTAAGGTTGGGAAAAGAAGTAAATGTTGAATATTGTTGAGGAGGATGAAAATGAAAATAGAGATATGTGTTGGCACAACATGCCATTTGATGGGCTCTTCTACCCTCATTGAATCATTGGAAGAATTAAATGAAAAATACTGTGAAAAAATTGATATAAAATATAGAACATGTTTTGAACTATGTCATGGCCAAATGAAACCGCCAATTGTTAAAATAGATAATAAATTTTATGAAGATATAAATCCAGAAAGAATTAAAACTATTGTGAAAAACAAATTGGGGAATGGTTGAGATGAGGAATTTTGTTTTTAACGAAATAATGAAATTAAAAAGACAAACTCTGATGGAGATGACTAAACTTTTTGAAGAAGATAAATTGAAAGAAAGTTTGTTTTTGTTACCAAAAAAATTATTACCAGGGCCAGAAGGAACTTATAGAGATTCTGTTTACCATGAAAGAGAGGTATTGAAACAAAGAATCAAGTTGTTTTTAGGTTTAGACTATGAAAAATCACGTAATTTAGAACTTTTTCAAATTTCAGAGCATATAGATGAAATACTTTCTGGTAAATCAGAACTTATTGATAAGTCTAAAAAATTACATATTATTAAAGAAGGCTGTGACTCATGTCCTTCTGGTAGATATTATGTAACTGATTTATGCCGAAACTGTGTAGCTCATTCTTGTATGAATAGTTGTCCTAAAGATGCAATTCAATTTGAAGAAGGTAGGGCTAAAATAGATTCGGATAAATGTATTAGTTGTGGATTATGCCAGCAATCTTGTAATTATTATGCAATAATGAAATTAGAAAGACCATGTGAAGTGTCTTGTAAAATAGATGCTATAGAAAAAGATGAAATAGGCGCTGCGACTATAAACTATGAGAAATGTGTCACTTGTGGTTCTTGTTATATTTCCTGTCCTTTTGGCGCAGTGGAAACCACATCTTCTTTAATTAAGGTATTGTACAATTTGAAAAAAAATAGTATGAAAAAAGTGGCTCTGTTGGCACCATCTATAGTTTCTCAATTTGGACCTAAAGTTAGTATAGGAAAAATAAAATCAGCTTTAAAAAAGATAGGTTTTGAAGAGGTTTATGAAGTTGCTATAGGTGCTGATATGGTTGCAAAAGAAGAAGCCGATTACATTCAAAATTCTGATGATTTAGTAACTACATCATGTTGTCCTGCTTTTGTTGAATATGTTAGAAAATATCAATCTGAATATGAGAAAAACATATCTCCTTCTTTATCTCCAATGTCACATTTAGCAAATTATTTAAGAAAAACAGAAGAACAAGAGCTAGATATAACTTTTATAGGACCTTGTATAGCAAAAGAAAAAGAAAACTTTTTGTTCAAGCAAGTAGATAATATTTTGACTTTTGAAGAAATTGGTATATTGTTCATAACCAAAAATATAGAGCCTTCTAACTGTGAAGAAGAGGATTTAGAAGGGAGTTATGACGGTTGGAATTTCGCTTCCAGTGGTGGAGTATCAAATGCAGTAAAAAATTATATAAATGCCGATATAAAAGATATAAAGCTAAATGGATTAAATCAAGCGAAGAAAATATTTGATGAAGTTAAAGAAAATAATTATAAACTGTTGGAAGGGATGGCCTGTGAAGGCGGTTGTATCTGTGGACCAGGAATTATGACTAATCCTAGAATAGCTAAAAGGAAACTTAATAATCTAAAAGAAAAAATAAAATGAGAGCTTATGCTCTCATTTTATAAATATTTCCATTTTTTCATTTGTGGACAAAACTACATTTCCTTTTTTCTTCATCACCAACAAATCACCAGGAGTTAAATCAGTAGATTCGTCATTGACTTTTATATTGATTCCTCCAGCTTGTACGAAAATTTTTTCAACTTCTTTTTCTATGGTTCCATCAGTTTTTACAAGGTCCCATTCTTTTACTTTTAACTTTCTTAGATGTTCTTCTTCGGGAAATTTTATTAAAAAGAAATTATCAAATTCTATTTCTTTAGTTTGATCTTTAAAAAATAAATCACTTGGATTCTCCAAAGCATGATCTAAACCACCTAAAGTTTCACTTAAAAGTTCATAATATTTTGCAATTGTTTCTTCGTCATATTTTCTGTTTAAGTAATTATCTAATTCATCAAAATCAGCATCTGGGTGCTGTTCTAAGAATATTTCTACATCTTTTATAACATTTTCCACAAAAATACCTCCTAAGGATTAAATCTGCATTCTCATTATTTCTTTATAAGATTCAATAATTTTGTTTGTTACCTGTGATGTTAACTGTAAAGACAAAGAAGCTTTTTCTGCAGCAATAATAACTTGATGTACATCATTTATTTTACCAGTTGAGTAATCTACAGCGGCTTTATCTGCAGTTTTTTGAAGGTTATTAACATCATTAATTGCATCTTTCAACATGTTGGAAAAATCAACATTTGATGATTCATTAGCTTTTTGTGCAGGGTTTACTTTATTAATTCCAGAAATGTTCTGAATTCCGTTGATTTTATCTATCAATATGTTTCACCTCCGTTATTTACCAATATTTAAAGCAGAGTTATACATAGATTTTGCAGAATTAATAACTGCAGCATTAAGATCATAAGCTCTTTGAGCAGTCATCATATCAACCATCTCTTTCAATACATTTACGTTTGGCATTCTCACATATCCTTCTTCATTTGAATCAGGATGATCAGGATTGTAAACTAATTTAAATGGTGTAGTATCTTCTTCAATTGAACTTACTTTTACTCCGCCAAAATCATTTTTTCTTTTTCCTTTTTCTCCGTTCAAAACTTCTTCAAAGGTAACGATTTTTCTTCTATAAGGTTCACCATTTTCGGTTCTGGTAGTATCTGAATTTGCTAAATTTTGAGAAATAACATTTAATCTGAATCTTTCAGCTGACATCCCCGAAGCAGATATATTAATACTCTTAAATATTCCATCCATTATTTGATGCTCCTTATGGCTGTATTATACCTATTAATTGCATAGGTCATCATTCTTGTTAAGCCATTATATTTTAAAGTATTTTGAACCATATCAGCTACCTCAGCGTCTATATCTACGTTATTACCATCATTTCTAATTGAAGTTTCGTCTTGGGTTACTTCTTTAGCTTGAACTTTTTCTAAACTTAAGGTATTATTTAAATGT
This sequence comes from Geotoga petraea, assembly GCF_900102615.1. Taxonomy (NCBI): domain Bacteria; kingdom Thermotogati; phylum Thermotogota; class Thermotogae; order Petrotogales; family Petrotogaceae; genus Geotoga; species Geotoga petraea. The sequence continues at coordinate 393,466 of NZ_FMYV01000001.1, forward strand.
TGTTCTTTGTTTGTTTTTAACTTAAGTTGGTCTTTATTATCTACAGCTTTAGAGAGTTCTTCTTCAAAAGATATTGTTTTTCTTTTATAATTTGGGGTATTATAATTTGCTATATTTTGAGCTATGGTTTGTTGTTTTTTTAAAGAAGCGTCTAAAGCTTTAGGTAATACATCGAAATTTATATCAAACATATATTATCCCTCCTGATATTATTATTCTTTTTATTTTTTTAAAAATCCTAAATTGGGGGAATTTTATGAAAAAAATATTTTTAATTGGTTATTATGGTTACAAAAATTATGGTGATGATTTATTATTTAAAGCTCTAATAAAAATTTTAGAAGATATAGGATTTGAAGGTAAAATAGTTATTCCTGCTGATGAGTTACCCGAATACCAAGTGAATAACAATTTTTTTATTGAAAAAATCAGTAAATATGATATATTAAACATTAATAACAATATAAAAAAATCAGACGTAGTCATTTATGGCGGAGGAAATTTGTTCCAAACAGAGACTTCGTTAAAAAGTTTCTACTACTATTATTATATCGCAAAACAAGCCATAAAAAACAACAAAAAAGTTCTTTTTTTATCACAAGGTTTTGGCCCATTAAAACACAAAGTAGTCAAGCCAAAATTGAAAAAAATACTGAAATATGATAGGTTAACAGGTGTTTATAGAGACATTACTTCGCATAAATATTCAAAAAAATTCAATGAAAATTCTTATCTTGGTGTTGATATAGGTCCTTATTATTTTAAAGATTCCAATATAATAAAGAAAAATAAAATATCATTATGTTTAAAAAATGAATATTATGATATAGAAAATCTAATTAACTTTTTGTCAATTTTTGAGGATTATGAAGTATCCACATTGGTTATTAATTCTAATCAAGATGCCATAATGAATTACTATTTAGTAGAGGAGATTAGGGCAAAAACAAAATTAAATGCTGTGTTCCCTTTTAAAGACTTTGACAAAATAATAGAAGAAATCAAGACTTCTAAAATAGTAATTTCCGATAGATTGCACTCTTCCATAACAGCCGCTTATTTCAACAGCATATTTTTTACATATAATAATTCAAAAAATAAAAGGGTTTTAAAAACTATAGATAAAAGTTATAATTTTTTCTATAAGAACCTTATGGATTTACCTTTTTTATACTCGGATAAAGAAACAAAAAATTACGACTTCAAAGGATATGGGGAAGTTTACAAAGAAAAATTAGCGCAAACTGTTGATATTACAAAAGAAGTTATTCAAAACGCCTTAAAGTAACTAAATTTTGATCAGCTGTAGTTAAAATTAATATAATGTTGTTGTCTGGTGCTTCAATATCTATTGGATAAGATCCAACTTCGATTTCTTGGTATATTTTTTTGTTTTTGATAATATACAATTTATTATCTATATGTGAAATTGCGTATATATATTCTTGATTGGGAGAAATAGCAAAATCTCTTATTGGTACATCCAAAATTTTTTCTTTTTCATTTTTTTCAATATCATAAAAATACAATCCAGAATTTAGTGAATTAATCAATAGTTTGTCTTTATAAACTTCTATATTAGTTGTATACTCATTTATATGAACTAAAAATTCTTGTTTAGTTAAAAGATTTTTGTAAATATTACCCTCGTAATAATTTAATATATATTCAACACCATCTTTATTTATGATATCTATAGGATGTTTAATATTTGCATAATTTAATATATAAGTATTATTTTCAGGTTTTAGAAATAAAATATTTGATTTAAAATTACCATTTTCAACATTTTCTATCATAGGAATATAAATTTTATTATCGTTTTTAATAATTAACGGACTAGTAACAGAGTGATTTATAAAATTTATAATATTTAAATCAGTATCTAATATATAAATTCTATTAGGATTTGTTGAGGTTATATATATTTTATTTTCAAATATTTCAATATTTGTTGGTTTTGACTCCAATTTAATTTTTTTTATTATATTATTATTTTTAAGTTTAAAAATTGTTTTGGTATAATTATCAATAATATAAAAGTAATGGCCATCATACGCTCCACCTAAAGGTATTACGGCATCTTCAAAAGTAAATTTTTCTTGTGAATAAAAATCTATGATGTCCACTTTTCCGTCATAATCAGGAATAATAACATAATTTTGGTTTGTGTAAATGAAATTAGTTCGAGTTCCTACAGAATGAGTACCAGTAATAATAAAAGTGTCCTTAGAAAAAATTATGACAGAAAAAATTGTTAATACTAATGTAAATAAAACTTTTTTAAAATTTATAATAACTCCTCCCTTTTAGAAAATCATCATTATTTTATCACAAGACCCTTAAAAAACAAATAATCAACTAAAACTACTTTTGTAAATAGACAAATTTTGTAGTATAATGTTTCAGAGAAAGTATGAAAGAGGTGAATTTTATTGGTCCTCGTTGCTATAGTTGGTGGTAGTGGTTCTGGAAAAACTAGTGTCACAAGAAATATAGTTGAACATTTTGAAAATAGGGCTTCAATGCTTAATATGGATGATTATTATAAAGATTTACCCCCCCAGGTAAATCCTTATGATTTTAACTTTGACGATCCAAAAGCTTTTGACTTTAAATTACTTAGAGAACATTTAGAACTTTTAAAAAAGGGTAAAACTATTGAAATGCCTGTTTATAATATGGTTACCTTCCGAAGAGAAGAAGGCGTAACAAGGACATTTCCACCGAATGACCTAGTTTTAGTTGAAGGAATATATACCCTTCACGATGATAAAATATCTGAAATGTTTGATTTCTCTGTATACATTGATGCTCCTTCAGATGAAAGGCTAATAAGAAGAATAGAGAGAGATACAATTGAAAGAGGTAGAACAGTAGAGAGCATTTTATCACAATATAGGAAATTTGTAGCACCATCTTTTAAATCTTTTATTGAACCTCAAAAGTTCAAATGTGATATAGTATTACCAGAAGGGGTTAATAACATAAAGGGAATGAACATAATAAAAAATGCAATTGAAAGAATGCTTGAAACAAAAATATGGGAGGGAAACCAATGAAGAAAAACATAATAATTATCTTAACAATATTATTGGCAAGTTTCGCTTTTACTTTAAATGTAGATCAAGTTGAATCTTATTACACAACTTTTATTGAAGAATATAATAATAACAACCGCGAAGGGGAACTCTCAGAATTTTTTGTTCAAATAGACAATTTAGGGTTATATAGGTTTTACAGAAATATGATGGTAGGAACTGCTGAATATACAGATAGACCTTCAGATGTTCAAAGATATTTGACTGAGATTTATAATCAATTGGAATACGAAAATGCAGAAGAACAAATAGCCTATGCAGGTTTTATGGCGTATGTTCAATCAAAAATTTCAAGTGATAGTTTGTCAAGGGAAATGATAAGATCTTTACCTGCGTATTATACTTCTATACAAGAATATCAATCTAATGTTGAAAATGAAGTTTTGACTTATATAGGCAATGTGATAGGTTATTCTTTGGGGGTGCTTGAAGAATCACCATATAAAAATATTGAAAGGTTTGATTTTAACGGAGAAATAGAAAACAGAGATTTTTATGTTTATCAAGGAGGAAGTAACAGCGAATACAATCAAATCATAGAAGAAAATAAAGAAGAAATTCTTACTCAAATAGAGGAAATTGCAAATTCTAATTTAACTGGGTTTGAACTTGAATTAGCGATTGACGATATTTCTTATCAATATATTGATTCTATATCTTCATTAGTTCAAGAACAAATTGCTCAGTCATTAGCCATGTTTATAGAAAAGGCTGAAACAACATTTAATCCTAACTTTATAAGACTTTTAGTTTATTTGGCTTTAATTATTTTATTTGCCTTATTTTTGAAAAATCTATTAAAGTACTTACTTATAGCTATTTATATTTTTGAATTAATTTTTCTTATATTTATATATAATCCAATACAGGATCCTGTAACTTCTTTCATATATGGTGCTTTTGTTATTGTAGCAATTTCGATATTTTTCTTAACTTCAGTGTTAAATGCTTTTGGTAGAGACGTACATATCTTTGAAAGATTCAAAAATATAGCTATATTTGTTTCTGTAATAGTTATAATAACTATACCTGCATACTCAATTATTGATTTGAAAATGGATAACAATACTCAATTTAATGATTCTATTTTTGAAGATCAACTTTTAAAAGATACTGTAACTTATTCTCACACCTCGATTCAAAGGACTATTGGGACTTTGAAATCAAATTTAGGCCTAGAATTTTCCTCTATGAGAAGTCTTTACGGCACTGAAATAAATAATTTCTTAAAAAATTCTATAAATGCGAACGTTTATGATCATGTATACGCTGATTCAACTGAATCTATTGATATTGCTATTAATTCTGATGGCTTAAAATTTAGCAATACGGAAAGTTATATAAACAATGCTCAAAATTTATCAAAATCAATAGACGATATAATGTCATCTGCTGAAGTAAGAAAATCGAGAATTTTAGGTGCGCTTGATGAGTTAGAAAGTAATATAGAGAGCATATTGTTGTATTCCGACGATGAATTTAAGAACATCGTAATTAACACTTTAACTTCTCAATTTAATTCGAGTGACCTTTTAGAAGATATAGAAATTCAATCTTACTTTGACATACAACCTTTAAAAACAATTGATCTAAGAGTTTATAACACGGTACATGGCACTATTTATTTGATTGTCTTCATGTTCTCTTTATTATTGTTTTTAATATTCGAAGATAAACTATTTAAAATCATTACAACTGTAGGAATGCTTATAGCCTCAATAATGGCTTTTATTACTCCATCAAACATGACAGTTTTATCTCAAGTTAACTATCCACCTTTGGTTACAAATGATTATTCTGTTAATATTATAATAGGTATATTAATGTTATTTATTACTTTTATTATTCAAATAAAAAAAGAAAAAAAGATTTCAGTGGATTAAAAGGAATTTATTCCGTATCATAATTCTCAATTAAGGGGAGGTAGTAAATTATGAAAAAGCTAACTGTATTGGCTTTGGTATTAACACTTATTGTTAGTTCTTTTGCTTTAAAAGCAATCATGGTTACAGACACTGGAGGTCTTGGAGACAAATCATTCAATGATGGTACATGGGAAGGATTGCTTCAAGCAGAGGAAGAACTTAATGCAGAAGTAGATTACATCATTTCAAAAGAACAAACAGACTATGTTGGAAACTTAACTAACGCTGCTCAAGATGCAGACGTAGTTGTTGCTGTTGGATTTTTGATGGCAGATGCATTATTCAATGTAGCTCCACAATTTCCCGATACAAGATTCATAGGAATTGACATTTCTCCATCTGAAGGTCAAACAGTTCCAAGTAATTTAGCACTTTATATATTTAAAGAAGAACAAACTTCTTTCTTAGCAGGATATTTAGCTGCTTCTATGACACAAACAGGGACATTAGGTTACGTTGGTGGAATTAGAATTCCTCCTGTTTTAAGATTGGAAATAGGATTCAGATCAGGTGTAAAAGCTTATAATCAATTGCATAACACAAATATCAATGTATTAACTGGTTATGTTGGCGGATTTGGAGAGCCTGCAAAAGGTAAACAAATGGCAATGTCTCAATATCAACAAGGTGCAGACATAATTTTCCACGCAGCTGGAGCATCAGGAAACGGTGTTATTGACGCTTCAAGGGAAATTGGTTCAGATTACTATGGAATTTCACCAAATGCAGATTTGAAAACAGTTATAGATGCATATTATGCCAAAGGAACAGGCTATTTCTCAATAGGTGTTGACTCTGACCAAGATTACTTAGCTCCTGGTTATGTTTTAACATCAGCAATGAAGAGAGTAGACCAAGCTGCATTCTTAGGTATAAGATCAGCAAGATCAGCAAGAGCATTTCAGTCAGGATTAAACGTTTTAGGCTTTAATCAAGATGGTGTTGGCTTATCACCTATGAAATATACAAAAGGCATGGTTCCTTCAAGTGTATTCGCTGAAATTGCTTATTTAAGAACATTAGTTGAAAGCGGAGAAATCGTAATAGCAGATACAGATGAAACATTTGGAAGTTTTGACGTTTCTAATGTTGAATTTCCTTTTTGATAGATAATTAAAATATAGGGATAGGTAACCCCTATCCCTTTTTTAAAACATTATTCAATGTTTTAAAAAAGGGATGGAAATATACAGGAGGTGTAACAATGTCATCAAATCCTGATTTAAATAAAAAGGATTATGCAGTTTTTATGGAGAAAATAACGAAAGAGTTTCCAAGGGTATTGGCGAATGACAAAGTTGATTTAAAAGTAAAAAAAGGTGAAATTCATGCTCTTATTGGAGAAAATGGTGCAGGAAAATCCACTTTAATGAATCAACTATATGGATTATATAAACCTACTTCTGGAGAAATTTATATATCAGGTGAAAAAGTAGATATTGAAGGTCCAAAAGACGCAATAAAAAAAGGTATTGGCATGGTTCACCAACATTTTATGTTGGTAGATAATTTAACAGTTACAGAAAACGTTATTTTGGGTTCAGAGGAAACAAAACGTGGTATACTTGACATCAAAAAAGCAAGAAAAGAAGTTAAAGAGCTTTCAGAAAAATATGGATTGAAAGTTGATGTTGATGCTAATATTGAAGACATACCTGTAGGAATGCAACAAAGGGTAGAAATTATCAAAACTCTTTATAGAGGTGCAGATATTCTTATTCTGGATGAACCAACTGCTGTTCTAACCCCTCAAGAAATTGATGAAATATTTGAAATAATGGATAAATTAAGAAAAGATGGTAAAACTATTATTTTTATTTCTCATAAATTACATGAAGTCATGCAAATATCAGATAATATTACTGTTATGAGATTGGGTAAAGTTACTGGTAATGTAAGCGTAAAGGAAACTAATGAAAAACAACTTGCAAATATGATGGTCGGTAGAGAAGTTGTTTTAAGAGTAGATAAAAAACCAAAAGAACCTGGAGATGTTTTTGTCAAAGTAGATAATTTAAAAGTCAGAGACAATAGAAAATTAGAAGCTGTTAGAGGCATTAGTTTTGAAATCAAAAAAGGTGAAATATTAGGTGTTGCTGGCGTTGCAGGTAATGGACAAACAGAATTAGTTGAAGCATTGACAGGTCTTAGGGAAATTGAGAGTGGTAAATATTTTTATAATGGTAAAGATGTTTCTAATTACAATGTAAGAGAACTTAGAGAACTACATATAACTCATATACCTGAGGATAGATTTAGATATGCCATGGTTCAAGAGTATCCTAATTACTATAATATGATAATGGGCAGACATTTTAAAGAACCCTTTGCTTATAGAGGCTTTTTAAACCATGATGAAATTTATAAGTATAGTGAAAAACTGATTAAAAATTTTGACGTTAGACCTGCGGATATAACTCAAAATACTGGTACCTTATCTGGGGGAAATCAGCAAAAAGTTGTTATAGCCCGAGAAGTATCTGCTGAACCTGAATTTATTGCTATAGCTCAACCAACAAGAGGTTTAGATGTTGGAGCTATAGAATATGTACACAATGAAATTTTAAATTTAAGAGATAATAATGTCGCAGTTCTTTTAGTTTCAATGGAATTAGAAGAAGTATTATCTTTAAGTGATAGAATAATAGTTATGTATGAAGGACAAATAATGGGTGAAGTTAAACCAGATGAAGTTACAGTTGAAGAAATGGGTCTTATGATGGCTGGTAAAAAGTTGAAAGATATAAAAATGTCTACAGAATTAGAGTCCCACGGAGGCGATAAATAATGGCTACACACACAAGAAGGATTAAATGGATGCCTTTTTTAGTTCCGCTATTGGCAGTTTTATTTTCTTTATTGATCTCTGCTATTATAATATTGTTGATTGGAGAAAATCCATTAACTGCCTATTTTGAGATGTTTAAAGGTGCTGTCGGATCAAGGCTATCTTGGGCAGATAATATAACAAAAATGACCAGTTTGCTTTTAACAGGTTTAGCTGTTGGATTTGGTTTTAGAGCTGGAGTTTTTAATATTGGTGCTGAAGGCCAAATGACAGTCGGTGGAATCATGGCAGTTTTTGTGGGTATTAACATGGGTAATGTACCTTCAGTAATCGCCATACCTTTAACAATGACAGCCGGTATTATAGGGGGAGCAGTTTGGGCTTCCATTGCTGGATTCTTAAAAGCAAAAACGGGTGCACATGAAGTTATTTCAACTATTATGCTTAACTGGGTAGCTTATCATTTAAGCAATTATTTGGTAGCAGGTCCTCTGGCAGTTGGCCAAGGAGTTCCAAAATCACCTGAAATTGCGGAAAGTGCTCAATTACCTCCATTGATAACAGTTCAAGCATCTACGGTTCCTTCAGGAATTATAGTTGCTATTGTAGCAGCGGTTGTTGTTTACATAATTTTGCAAAGAACTACAATGGGTTATGAGTTGAAAGCTGTTGGTTATAATCCTTATGCAGCTGAATATGGTGGAATATCTATTAGTAAAAATATAGTTTTAACAATGGCAATATCTGGTGGATTAGCTGGTTTAGCCGGTTCCGTTGAAGTTATGGGAGTTTATCATAGAATATTTGGAGCTTTTACTGGAGACAGAGGTTTTGACGGTATAACTATAGCTTTGATTGGTCAAAATAATCCTATTGGTATTATTTTTTCAGCTTTCTTGATTTCGTCATTAAGGGCTGGATCCAATTCAATGCAAAGTGTAGGTATACCTGATGATATTGTTACCATTATTCAGGGTATCATCATTCTCTTTGTTGCTGCAGATAGAATAATAAAAACGTTGATCACAAGAACACAAAAAAATAAGAAACCTTCACTTGAGGGTGGTGAGGATAAATGAGTTGGTTAGAAGCAATTTTTACTTCTTTAACATCACCTCTTTTTTATAAACTGACTATATTGTCAGCATTACCTTTAGTATTTGCTGCAATAGGAGGAGTTTTTACAGAAAAAACAGGTGTTGTAAATATTGCGCTTGAAGGTATAATGAAAATGGGTGCTTTTACATCCGTTGCTTTTACTTATATAACTGGAAATATTTGGATTGGTTTATTAGCTGGTATTATATCCGGTATTATATTGGCAGGTTTACATGCTTATGTTTCTATTGAATGGTCTGCGAATCAAATAGTTTCTGCAACGGCTATAATCATTCTTGCTCAAGGTATTGTTGGTTTTTTAATGGTACCTGTTTTTGGTCAAGAGGGTCAGAGTGATTTTGTGTCAAAAATTCCAAATATAAAAATAGATTTTATAAGAGATATTCCTTTTATAGGTGAAATATTTGGAAATATATCTTTGTTTTTTTACTTAGCTGTATTTGTTATTGTTGCTTCTTGGATACTAATTTACAAAACACCTCTTGGATTAAGAATGAGGGCTGTTGGGGAAAATCCAAAAGCAGCAGATACTTTAGGGGTTAATGTTAAAGGAGTTAGATACTTTGGTGTTATAATGTCAGGTGTTTTGGCTTCTTTAGGTGGTATATATTTAGCCCTTGGTGACTTAGGTCAGTTCCAAGAAGAAATGCCAGCAGGTAAAGGTTTCATTGCTTTAGCCGCTATGATTTTAGGTAATTGGAATCCAATTGGCGCAATGTGGGCGGCATTATTATTTGGTGCAGCAGAAGCCATGAATATACAATTACAAACCTTACTGGAATTGCCTTCAGAGGCAAAGGCATTATTGAATTTATTACCATTTATTTTAACACTCGTTGTAGTTGGAGGGTTCGTTGGAAGAACGAGATCACCAGCCGCAAGTGGAGAGCCATACGAAAAAGAATAAAATTAATTATTTGCCCGCTTTTAAAAAAGCGGGCTTTTAAATTTATATTTATTTTAAGATTAAACTGATATTATAAAATGGAGGTTTTATGAATTCTTTTGATCAGGACTATTTAAACAAATACGGAAAGATTATTGGAATAGACGAAGCTGGTAGAGGGCCTCTTGCTGGACCTGTTTTTACCGCTGCAGTTTATGTGGATTCTAAAGAAGAATTAAAACTATTATCCAATATAGGAGCCGATTCGAAAAAATTATCAGAAAAGGAGAGAATTAAAAGGTTTAATTTTCTTATAAAAAATTTTAAGTATGATATTAATTATTCTGATGAGTCAGTAATTGATGAGATAAATATTTTACGAGCAACTAATTTATCTATGATAAAAAATTTAAAAAAATTAGATTTAAAAGATGTTTTTTTAATGGTAGATGGTAAAAATTTTTATTTTGATGATCGATTTGAATGTGTAATTAAAGGAGATGAAAAGTCTTCCCTCATAGGGGCGGCTTCAATACTAGCAAAAGTATCAAGAGATAATTATATGATAACATTAGATGAAAGGTTTCCAGAGTTTGAATTTAAAAGACATAAAGGATACCCTACAAAAAAACACATAGAAAATGTATTGAAATATGGTATAATAAAAGATTATAGAATCACTTTTAATCCAATAAAGAAGTTTTTGATTGAAAATAAAGTTAAGTATAATAAAAATGATTTTTCTAAATATAGATTGATTAAATTGGGAATATTATAGAGTCATAGTTTACTTACAGGAAATTTTTTTGAATTGTCTGAAATAATGCAAATACTTAGAAGTGAAAATGGTTTTTCCTGGCTTAAAAAACAAACTACGAATTCTAAGAATATATTTATAAAAATTTTATTGAAATTGAAAAAAGAATATAAGAAAGAATTATAAAATTTTGAAAAAATAATCATAAAAAATATAATAATATAAAAAGGAGGAAAAAAAGTGAGAAAATTTACTATTACATTTTTAGTATTGATTTTATCTTTGACAACATTATCTTTAAATATGAGTTATGAAGAACTCTCGGATGATCTATCTATGATTGTAAATGAAGAAGAGATTTCTTCTGAATTTTTCAAAGCCCAAACAGATATGATAAATATTTTATCAACAGTTAAGCAAACAAATGAATTATTTTTTCAAACTCTAACTAATACAGCCACAGGTCTTGAACTTTTGAATTCTTATAACAAAAGGGTTGCTATTAATTTTTCTGGAAAAGTTTTATTTATTCAATTTGTAGAAAGCAAAGGTATATCATTAGGTAGAGAAAATCTAAAGGAAAATATAACAAATCAATTTGATGAAATTATAAATAACAGCGGTATATCAGCGGATGACGTTAGTACTTATTTGAATTCAAAAGGTTTCAACACTAAAGAAGCTTATTTGGATTTACAATATTATAATGCTCTTTATGAAAGAGCTATTCAACTTTATTATCAATCTAAATCTTTAGAATATGATATTAGTGATGAAGAAATTAAAAATGAATATAATAAGAACCAAGATTCTTATGTAAAGCCACCACAGTCTGAAATATCAATAATAAGGTTTGAAGATTCTGAAGAAGCTAGCTTGACTTATAAAAAAATAACTGATGGTTATTATAATTTTGAAGATGTGTATGAAGAAAAGAAAAAAGAAGAAAATGCTGATAACATAACTATTGATTTAAATGTAGAGGGAAATCAATATGTTAACATTGTTAAAAACAATGCTCCTGGATACATTTCCAAACCACAAAACGTTGGTGAAAATGAATGGATATTGATAAAAATACTTTCAAAGTCACCAGAAAGAAAATTGTCTATAGATGAAGCAAAAAATCAAATAATATTTAACTTAAGAGATAGAAAAGCTAAAGATTATTTTGATACAATATTACCGAAGGAGTTTGAAAAATTCAAAGAAGAATCTAAAGTTGTACTAAATAAAAAGCTATTTTATTAGAGGAGGTTTTTTGAATGCCAAAGGTAACAGAAGAACAAGTTATGAATGCCTTAACTAATGTATATGATATGGAAATCGGTTTTGATGTTGTATCTTTAGGTTTAATCTATAATATTGATATAGATGAGAAAGACAATGTTCACGTTGATATGACTTTAACTACTCCTATGTGTCCTTTAGCAGGAATGATAGTTGAAGATGCCAAAAGCAAAATTGGTGAAGTTGAAGGGACGAATGAAGTAGACGTTGAATTAACTTTTGATCCCCCTTGGGATCCCTCAAAAGCAAGTGAAGAAGTCAGAAGGTTATTAGGGATATAATGAATTCTATAGATTATATTAATAAAATTAGAAGGGACTTAAACATCTCTTCTAATTTTATTTTAAAAACATTATCAATATATTTTGATAGGGATATTATAGACATAAAAATAAAAAATTTCGATATAAGCAAAAAAGATTTATATAATCTAAATAAAATATTTTTAGAAGATTACCCAATAGAATATATAAAAAATACTGCTTTATTTTTAGGTAAAGAATATTATGTTGATGAAAATGTCTTGATTCCCAGGGTTGAAACAGAAGACCTTGTGATTTTAGCAGAAAAAATTATAAATGAAAATAATTTTGGTACTCTTTTGGATTTAGCAACAGGGAGTGGGGTTATTGCAATTTCACTTAAAATAAAGAATCCAAATTTAATTGTTTATGCCTCTGATATTTCCGAAAAAGCTTTAGGTGTTGCACAAAAAAACGCTTTAAAGCATAATGTTGAAATAGATTTTTTAAAATCTGATATTTTTGAAGATATGCAAGACAAGATGGAAATTTTTGATTTTATAGTTTCTAACCCTCCTTATGTTGAAGAGATGAGTCCTTATATAAACTCAAGTATAAAGCATGAACCAAAAAAAGCGTTATTCTCTGGAAAGGATGGTCAAGATTTTTTTAGAAAATTGATTCAATATAGAAGTATATTGAAAAACAAAACTCTGTTGTTTGAAACAACAGAGTTTAATTATAGAAAAACTAAAAATATTTTATCTAATTTGGGTAAAACGGAAATATTTAAAGATTCATTTGGAAAATATAGATTTATATTAGTTAATACTTAAATAAAATTATTAAAGTTAATTTTTATAATAACTTTATACTGTAAAAAAGGATTCAGAAAAACAAACTATTGAATAAATAAAGTTTAGCTTCTATCCAAATTTTCGACCAAGATAACTTCGCCCATACCTATTTTGAGTTTTTTAGCAATTTGATCTGGACTGTTCCCTTCTTTTAACAATCTTCGGATTTTTTCTGATTTTGTTTCTTCGTTGTTGACCTGTATTTTTTGTTTAGTTTCTTCTTTTATTTTTCCACTATTCTCTATTGTTCCTATTGAATTACTTTCATATGTATCAATACTATTATTAGTTTTTTCTTTTTTAATTAAATTTTCTTCATTTATTTGTTTGTCAATTAGTTGTTCATTTAATATATTCTTTTTTTTGTTTTGATTATAATTTGTGTTAGCCTTTTGGATGTTGTTAATCTTTTCTTCCAGAATGTTCAACTGAGAATAAGCATTTTCAATAGAACTTTCTAAATCTTGTAAAACATCGTCAGCAATTTTGATTTTATTGTCTAAAAGTCTCATTTTATCTGTGGTGACTTTTCTAAATTTACTTAAAATATTGTTTGCATCTTCATCAATATTTAAAAGTTTTTCATCTTGAATTTCATTAGTCCTTTTTGCTATTTTTATCATATAAATTAAATTTATTAAACCTATAAATAAAGCTATAATTGATACGATTATAAAAGGTAATTGCATAATAAAACTCCTTAATATGTAATATCAAAAACAATTGTTGGAAAATCTATCTGACCTTCTTGTTCGTAAATTACAAAATTTTCTCCTCTTTGAGTTGGTTGAGGGATTATAGATTGTATTTGCCAATTTCTTGGATATTCAATAACAATACTATCCTGAACATTAAGAGGTTGCCCAGGAAGAGAAAATTCCAATGTATTACTATTTAATCTATCTGTAAAACCCATAACTGTTACAGTTTCTTCTATTGTTAAATTTGGTTTTGAAGTTGACATTGTTGATTCATATGAAATTACTTCAAAGGGTCTTTCAATATTTTTCATAATTTGGGCAAAGTTATCCACATATGCTTCTTTTTTTTCTTCATCAGGGGTGTTGAAATTTTCTATTAATTGATTAAAAGAATTATCATCTTCAGCTTTCATTGTTATATTTGTGTTTATAGCTACAGATTGATCCTCATTAATAATAAAAATAGAATTTGAGTTTAATATGTCATATTTAGCTCTCATTGAATTGGCCATAAAAAATTGGAATATTGTCAAACCGCCTAAAAATATTAATGTAATTAAAATAAAATTTGAATTTCTCTTTGGTGTTCTGTTTTCTGGCATTTGTATCCTCCTTGAATTATAATAATGTTATTTCATTATATTATATCATATAATATAAAAAATGTGATAGAATATTCATTGATAGCAGTTTACAATATTTCACTTGGGGGGGTACTTATGGTAGAAGATGAGAATTCTATGATAATAACGATAGACTTGTTTTCTGGGCCGTTTGAGAAACTTGTCGAATTGATTAAAGAAAAAGAAATCCCCATAAGAAAAATACCTCTCAAAACCATATGTAAAATATTTGATAAATATATGCATGATAATTTAGAGAGATTAAATAACGTTTCTGAATATATGCATTTATCAGGATATTTGACTTATTTAAAATCAAAGGATTTACTTCCAAATTCAGAAAATAACAAAAATTTCAAAAAAGAAAAAAATATGTTTTATTCTCTTGTAGAAGATTTTGAACTTATAAAAGAAACTAAAAAAATAATTAAAAATGATTTTGGTAAACCTTCTAAAAGATATGTGAGGATAAAAAATCATGCCTCTTTTAATCAAGAGAAAGTTCAAGATCAATTGGATATTTTTTTAAAAGATTTTATAAACGAGCACAAAAAATTAGAAATAATCAAAGAACTTTATACTGTAGAAGAAGCCATGGATAGGATAAAAGAAGAACAAGAATTTGATTTATTAAAATTGTATTCATTTTCACAAAAAAATAAATTGAAATTTATAGTACTGTTTTTAGCAGCTTTAAACCTCGTTAGAAATGATGTTTTCATATATGAAAATGGATATTTCATAAGAAATATGGAGGAATAATTATGGATATGAAATTTCAGATGATTGAAGCCTTAATCTTATCAAAGAGCAATGGTATAAGTTTTGATGAAATAATAAAAAGGACTAATTTTGAAGAAGAAGAGGCAAAAAAAATAATTAACGAAATTCAATTACATTATATTAACGAAGAACATGGGATAGAACTTGGTAGGTTTCAAAATAGGTATAGATTTGAAATAAAGCCTGAGATAAAAAAATTGATAACACAAAAACCAAAAAAGATGGAATTAACAGATACTCAATTTGAAGTGTTAACAATTTTGTTTTTAAATGGTGCTTCAAGAGGGATAGAGATAGAAAAATCACGCGGTAAGAATTCATATTCTCAAATTAAAAAATTACGAGAGTACGGGTTAGTAAAAAAAGTAAAGAAAAAAAACACTCAGAATAGCTATCTGTATGATTTATCAGATAGATTTTATGAATGGATACCTGAAACAACTTTAAGGAAATTGGAGGAAATTAAAAATGCTAACACTACAGAAAGCGATACAAACCCTGGGGCTGAGCAGAAGGAAATCAGCTGACTATATAAAAAAAAGAGGAATAAAAGTAAATGGAAAATTAATAAAAGAACCATGGTACGAGATTGAATATGGCGACGAGATAGAGTTTGAAGGTAAAAAACATAAATTTGAAAAAATCAAGGAAAAAAAAGAAGATAAAGTTTACTATTTGCTCAACAAACCTAAAGGAGTATTATGCTCAATGGAAGATCAATTTGGTAGAAAAACTATAAAAGATCTTATAAAAGGTAAAATAAAAGAAGAAAATATCTTTCATGTAGGAAGACTTGACTATAATACTTCTGGGATCATTCTTTTGACAAATGATGGTGAACTGGGGAACTATCTTTTACATCCAAAATATAAGGTAGAAAAAATATATGATGTTTTAGTTATGGGACATCCAAAAAAAGAAGAATTAAACAAGTTAGAAAGAGGCATGGAGATAGAAGGTGGTTTCAAAACAAAACCAGCTAAGATTGAAAAAGTCAAAAAGAAGGGAAATAATCATCAAATTATTATCAAAATATCCGAAGGAAGGAAAAGACAAGTAAGGCTTATGTTTAAATCAATAGGGTATACTGTTTTAAATTTAAAAAGATTGGCTTTTGGACCCTGGGAAATAAATAGAGTACCTAAGGAAGGAGACATATTGAAATTAGATAATGAAGAAATAAAAAAATTATTTAAAAAATTAAAATAAAAAAAGGGGCGAATTATTCGCCCCGGGTGGATGGGCCGAAAATATTTTAATATTTTCGGGGGGATGGATGCTATTATTATATCTCACATTTATTAAATAATCAACAATTTTTAATTAATAAAAAGTTTAAAAAAGAACTTAATTTTAAGGAGACTAATCATGTTTGAAAAAGTTGAGAAAATAGTTGAAAATGCAGGGGAAATTCTAATAAATAACTTAAAAGGAAATTATAATACTTATTCCAAAAAGGACAAACACGATATAGTAACAGAGATTGACATGAAAATACAAGATTATTTAAAAAATGAATTGATGAAATTAACTCCAAATGCGGGTTTTTTAGCAGAAGAGAGAGGAAATACTGATAAACCAAAAGAAAATAACTATTGGGTAATAGATCCAATAGATGGCACAGTAAACTTTTCAAGAGGCTTTCCAGAAAACTGCATATCTGTTTCTTATGTTGAAAACGATGAGCCTGTTTTTGGACTTATTGACTCTCCACAAATGTCTATTAAATTTTTAAGTATAAAAGGCAAAGGTTTATTTATAAATGGAGAAAAACAAACACCAAGATGGTCAAAAACTTTATGTGATTCCATGATAACTATAGGAGCCAACAAAAAAGAAATGGCAAATTTCATAAATATTCTATCTGATAAAGTAATGAGAATAAGACTTATAGGATCAGCAGCAATTATGGGTGCTTATGTAGCTTCGGGTTATGCGGATGCCTTTATTTTTTCAAAATCTAACTCTTGGGATATTGCAGCTGCCTATAGTATGATTAAAGAAGTTGGAGGAGAAGTATATAATTTTGATGGAGAAGACGCTGATATCTTTTCAAAACGAATTATTTTTTCTTCCAAATATATAAAAGATGACTTAATTAAATTAATTAAAAAATTAGAGGAGTGATGAGATGAAAGCTATCGTATTATGTGCTGGAAAGGGGACAAGATTAAGACCATTGACTTTCACCAATGCAAAACCTTTGATACCAATTGCCAACAAACCTACAATAATGTATTCATTGGAAAAAATAAAGAGAGCAGGAATTACAGAAATTGGAATAATAGTAAATCCAGATAATAAAAAGGATTTTGAAAAAGTTTTGGGTGATGGAGATGACATAGGAATGCAAATAACTTACATTGTCCAAGAAAATCCAAAAGGATTGGCGCATGCAGTTTCAATATCTCAAGACTTTATTGGTGATGATGATTTTTTAATGTATCTTGGTGATAATTTGGTTAACAATGATTTAGAAGAGTTTATTCATGAATTTAAAAATAACAAACACGACTCTTTTGTTCTATTAACTCCAGTAGAAGACCCAACAAGATTTGGTATAGCTGTTATGAAGGATTCAAGGATAATCAAAGTGGTTGAAAAGCCAAAAGATCCACCCTCTAACTTAGCTATTATTGGAGTTTATATATTTAACTCAAATATTTTTGAGGCGATAAAAAATATTAAACCATCCTGGAGAGGAGAACTCGAAATCACAGATGCTATACAATGGTTGATTGCCAACAATAAAAATGTAGGTGCACACATTATTTACGGTTGGTGGAAAGATACAGGGAAACCAGAAGACTTAATAGAAGCTAATAGAACAGTTCTTGAAAAGATAAAGTCAAAATCCATCGAAGGTAATGTTTATGAGAACTCAACTGTTACTGGTAACGCAATTATTGGGAAAGGATCTAAAATTATGGATTCAATCATCAGAGGGCCTGCAATTATTGGAGAAAATACCACAATTTCCAATGCATATATAGGCCCTTACACATCAATTGGAAAAGAAGTAAACATAGAAGATTCAGAAATAGAAAATTCAATAATACTCGATGGAGCTTCAATAACTTCAATACATCCGAGAATTGATTATTCTATAATAGGTGCTAACGCAAACATTATGTCTATGAAGAAAAAACCAAAATCCATGAGACTTGTAATTGGGGACTATGGAAAAATAGAAATACCAAAGTGAGGTGTTTTTAATGAAAAGAATTGAAGAATTATGGAAAAAAGTATATGGCGATAACGAATCTAAAAAAATGGATGATCTTATGAAATTGTTAGATGAGAAGAAAAAGAAAAACAAATATTTTCAAAAAGATAAAAAATGGCTTGAAAAAGGAATTATATATTCTTTATATGTAGATCACTTTTCAAGAGATTTAAAAGGTTTGAAAGAAAAGATCCCTTATTTAAAAGATTTAGGAGTTAAAACAATTTGGCTGCTGCCAATTTTAGAATCGCCAATGCAGGATCAAGGTTTTGATATTTCAGATTATTATAAGGTCAGATCAGATTTAGGAACAAATGAAGAATTTTATGAATTAATAGATCTTATACATGAAAACGGAATGAAAATAATTTTTGACATTGCTGTAAATCATACTTCTGTAGAACATGAATATTTTAAGAAGTCAAGGTCATCAAAAGTTAATCCTTACAGGGATTGGTATATATGGAATAAAGATAACAAAAAGTATAATTCTACCAGAATTCTTTTCAAAGGGATGATGGATAGCAACTGGGAATACGATGAAAAAACTGGAGAATATTATTTTCACAGGTTTTATGAAATACAACCTGATTTGAACTATAAGAATCCAGATGTTTTGATAGAGATGATCAACATTCTTTCATTCTGGAAACTAAGAGGAATTGATGGGTTTAGAATGGATGCGGCTCCTTTTTTATGGAAAGAAGAAGGAACTAACTCTGAGAATCTTGAAAAAACTCATCTCATATTAAAGATATTTAGAGAAGCTTTAGACTATATAAGCGAGGGAACAACACTAATAGCAGAAGCCAATCAACCTCCCAAAGATGTAGTTGAGTATTTTGGCCAAGGTGATGAATGCCATGCAGCGTATCATTTCCCATTAATGCCAAAAGTCTATTTGGCAATTGCAGAAAATAAACCAGAATACATAATTCAAACACTATCAGAAAAAAACACGCCTAAAATCCCAGATAATTGTCAATGGCTTGTATTTTTGAGGTGCCATGATGAACTAACTCTTGAATTTGTAACCGAAGAAGAGAGAAAGAAGATGTTGAATTACTTTCTACACGATAAAAGATGGTCTTTTAGAGAAGGAGAAGGAATATCTGGAAGATTAATGAATCTTTTCAAAGGCGATATAAGAAAAATTTTATTAGCTTATTCTTCAATGTTTTCAATAAGAGGTACTTTTATAAACTATTATGGTGATGAAATAGGTATGGAAAATAACGACGATTATTATAAAATAATGAAAGAGATAACAGGGTATTCCGATTCGAGGTATTTCAACCGAGGACCGTTTGATTGGGAATTATTGGAAGAAATAAAATCTGGTAAAGAAACAGACAAGTTAAATCTTCATAAAAAAATTAAAGAAATGATCAAAACTAAGAATGAAAATGAAGAGCTATTCAATCAAGAAGCCCAATTGTTAATTGATGATGGAATTTTAGTTTCAAAGCGATATAAAAATGGGAAGAAATTATTAATTTACAACAATTTTAATGATAAAGAAAAAATTATTGAAGATATTCATTTAGAACCATACAGCTATGAATGGATCTTAAAGGAGGAATAAAAATGCCATATATAAATTTAAAAGGATTTGAAGAGGATAAAGCAATATCAGAAAAAATAGTATCAAAAATTAGTGAAATAACTGAAAAGCCTAAAAAATACATTATGTTTTCAAACGAAGAAAATAAAATTTCTTTTAACAATAAAAGTGGTTATCTATTAGAGTATAGACAAATTGGAGAACTTGAATATGATAAAAAACTTAAAATTGTTAAAGAAATAACAAAAATATTACAGGAAAAAAATATTCATCCCGAAGATATTTACTTTATATTTGATTTTTATCCCAGAGAAAATTGGGGTTGGAACAATAAATTATTTGGTTAAAAAAAACATTTCATGCTTAAAGCATGAAATGTTTTTTTATTTAACTCTCTTTAATTTCCATTTACCCTGTCTATAAAAAATTATTCCTATAAAAGTTTCAGTTAAATCTCCGAAAACATAAGATAGCCAAACCCAAATAATAGGTAATTCAAAAATTGATATGGCTATGAACAATATAGGTATTTGGACCCCCCATCTGGATACAATGCTGGACACAAAAATCGGAAAATTATATCCAGATCCAGAGAAAGCGGTTGTCATACCAAAATAATAGCCCAAGAAAACGAGCCCGAATGAACCATATATGAGGAACTCAGTTCCATGTTTTATTACTTCAGGATCTTGGGTGAAAAGCGACATTATGTTATTTCCAAAGAAAACTACTACAACTGTAAAAATTATCATAAAAGAAGAGGAAACCAATGAAGCAATCTTTGTTGTTTTTTCAGACCTCTCGACCATGTTTGCACCTAAAGATTGACCAACAACTGTACTTCCACCCATAGAAAAACCAATCAAAGGAATAAAAGCAAAACCAAAAATCCTTCCTGCAATGCCGTTGGCAGCAATTGCAGAATTACCGTATAAAGCTACGAAACCAAGAACAAGTGTATTAGATATATTTCTTAAAAAAACTTCTATGCCATTTGGTAGCCCAATAGTCATGAGTTCTTTATCCATATGATAATTTAGTCTAAACAATCCTTTTAACGAAGGTTTAATACCTTTTCTACCAGAAAATAAAATATAAAAGCCCATAAAAAAAGCAATACTTTGAGATATAATTGTTGCAACAGCAGCTCCAAAAATACCTAAATTAAAACCAGGGATATTTAACAAAGGTACTGTCTCAAACATCATAATTGGATCCAAAACTATGTTAAATATACTGGCAAATATCATAATATACATGGGGGTATAAGAATCTCCTATGCATCTTAACGCCGTGTTCACGGAATAAGATGAAAACATTATCGGAAGAAAAAACATTCTTATATAACCATATTCTAACCCATTGTTTACTAAATCAGCTTCACCAAATAGACTCATTATAGGCTCTAAAAAAATGGAAAGTATAATAGCTGCCAAAGCTGCCATAATAAATTTAAAAGTAATTGTTTGTTCTATGGCAACTTTTGTTTCGTCTATGTCTTTCCTTCCAAAAGCTTGAGAAATTAAGGAAATAGAGCTCACACCGATTATTTCGTTTAGTGCTTCTATAACCCAGAAAATAGTTGTGAAAACAGTTACCCCGGCGATGGCATCAGAAGAGATCTTTCCGATCCAAAAAATATCAACTAAATCGTAAACCATTTGTGCAGAAAAACCAATCATAGTCGGTACAGACATCACCAGTAAATTTTTGAATATACTACCTTTTGTTAGATCTCTTGTCATTATCCACCTCTAAATAATTACCAATTTTCTATTTCATGGTAAACAACATCTCTATCATAATTGAATTTGTATGATCTTGGGGATACTTCATCACCGAAAAAATCTTTTTCAATGTTGTCATAACTTCCTGCATTAAATTTGTATTCTATAGTTTTCCCTTTTGGCATATCAAAAGTTATTTCCCATTCTCCAAAGTTATTTTTCTTTAATCTATATTCTGCATCGCCCGGAATCCAATTGTTGAAATCTCCCATTAAATAAATGTATTTTCCTGGAATTTCAGGAAAATCAGATACAATAAAAGTTACTGAGTATTTAGTCTCAGAAATTTGGGTGTCTTTTTCAGGAACTTCAATAGAATTGTTTTGGTTGTTAGTTGCGGAACAAGAAGCAAACAATAAAAGAACAAAAATCAAAATGATACTAAAAATATTTTTTTTCACAAAACCCACCTCCTAAAACAATTAAAGCAGAATTTAAAAATATTATCAAGTTAAATCTCTAATCCATTTTTCTTTTTTATAACGTATGAAGAACAACACGCCTTTTATAGACTCAGAAATTATCATAGCTGATATTATTCCATAGAGTCCGAAAGAAAGATATAATCCTAATAAATAAGTTAGAGGTAATTGAATGCCCCAAAAACCAATTATTGTTATCAGCAAATTAGCCCATGTGTCGCCTCCAGTTCTCAGGATAAAAGGTAAAATAATGTTAAATGTTTGAGCGTAAATTAAAATAATAATAAAATTTAAACTAGATAATCCAAGTTTTAGAGTTTTTTCATCAATGTTGAACAAAGAAAAAATTTGATTTTTGAATATAATAACTACAAAAATAAATAGTGTTGTTAAACTTACGGATAAAATTATAGAATTTACAGACTTAGCTCTTGCTTCATTAAATTCTTTTTTCCCTAATTCTGTTCCTAAGATACCTACCGAAGCAGCAGCAATAGCATTTATTGGAGTTAAAACTAACTGTTGAAAGACTTTCATTATTTCAAAGACTGCCACTTCTGAAACTCCAATTAAAAAAACTAAACTTGTGTGTACAACCATAGCAAATTGCCAAACTGCTCCATCTATAGACATAGGAAGAGAAATTTTCATAAGTTTTTTAAATTTAGGAAAATCAAAAGTAAATGAAAATGGAATTGATTTTTTATTGAAATAAATTATAATAAAAAACATAATAAAAATAAATTCCGAAATTCTTGCGATAAGCGTTGCATATGCAACACCTTGAACTCCTAAATCTGCAACAAATATAAAGTACCAGTCTCCTAAAGCGTTTATTCCAAGTGAAATAAAGGTGGCCATCATTGGAAATATATTTCTTTTTATTGAAATAAAAAAAGAAGACATATTGGACGATAACAAACTAAATAAAAATGTTGGAATAATTATTGTAAAGTATAAATTCGATATATCCAAAGTCTCATTTTTTATATTCATCATACTCAAAAAATCTTTAGAATACATGTTAAAGATTAAAATCAGTACCACTCCAATTAGTATTGAAAATAGAATAACAGTTGAAAACAACATAGAAAATTCTTTTTTCTTATTTGAACCCAAGTATTGTGAAGAAAGAACTGTTAGTCCTGCAGAAAAAGAGAAAAAAATTGTTAAAAATAATCCAAAAAGTTGGTTAGCAGCACCCACGCCAGCTATAGAATTTTCCCCCAATTGACCAACGAAAACCTTATCTGCGATTCCCAAAAACATTCTAAAAGAATTTTGCATTACCAGAGGAAAAGCTACAATTATCAATTCTTTCATCCTTACAAAAGATAAATAGTTATTCATGTAATCACCTTATAGAAAAATAGATTCCTGGAGTTATAGTATCATTAATTTTATAAATTTTTTCATCAATCAAATTTTTAAACTTCTTAAAATTATTATTTATCGTTTTCTTTACAATGTAAATATCCAAATATTCTCTTTTATAATTTTTTCTCATTATTAAATAATCATTAGAAGAATCAATATATTTAAAATTACCTTGAGACATTATTCCATAATCCTTTCTAAGATTCAATAATTTTTTTGTAAAGCCGTATATTTCTTTTTCTTTACAGCTCCAGTTTTCTGGGAAAATCATTGGTACTCTACCACTTTCGTTAAAGTTTTGATAATTTTTATCTCCTCTAAGACATATTTCATTGCCATACTCAAGCATAGTATTGCCATTCATTATAAAAACTAAACCCATCGCTATTTTAAAATAATCTAAATTATCTGTATAATCAATAAACCGGGGTAGATCATGATTTTCAATAAAATAAGTCATTTTTGCCTCATCAAAATTTAACTTTTCAGATTGTTCTATAGCTAAAAATAGATTTTCTAAATTTATATTTTTATTTATGATGTTGGTAATTTTACTATAAAAAGAAAAATCAAAAAGACTTGTAAAAACGTTTTCATCTTTATAAAATAAAAAATCTTTTATTAAATTGTAATTTTCTTCATCGTTCCCTTGGTCATTCCAAATTTCGCCTAAAAGGATTACATTTTTCTTTATATCTTTCATTCTTTTTGAAAAATCAAACCAAAAATCTTTAGGTAGCCCAATTGCATGGTCTAGTCTATAACCATCAATATCAAAGTTTTTTAACCAATATTCGCCAACTCTAATCAAAAACTCCTTAGTATCTGGATCTTCAACATTCCAAAACAAAAAAAGATTTTGCCATCTTATCTCTTGAGGAGATTGAGGACTTTCAGTTTTCGGTTTTAAATCAAAAGGTATATTTTCAAAGTTATAATTTTTTGATGCGTGATTTAAAACTAAATCTAATATTATCTTTATATCACGTTTATGAAATTCCGATATAACTTTATTTAATAAATTTTTAGATTTTTCGGGATCTTTATAAGCAATATTTTCTGATATTTTGAAGTAATCTTTTGTGTCGTAACCGTGGGTAGTTTCGGAATCAAAAATTGGTCCCAAATATACTAAATCAATACCTAAATCAGCAATATAATCAATTTTTTCTAAAACACCTTGCAAATCTCCTTCAATATTATGTTTTTCATGGTGTAAATAATCGTTTTCGTTGTAATCATTTCCTCTATAACCATTATAGAAAAATTTTAGTAAAATATGATACCCATTGAACATAAACTATATCTCCTTTTTTAATTTATTTAGATATTTGTATCTAATTAAAACTTCAACTTTTTTAAAACTATATTTTAACGAGATAAACATGAAAATACCTATAATATACCAAATATTTTTTAAAAAAAGTTCCACATTTGAACCATCAATTATGATAACAGAATAAAGAATATAATTTCCCAATAATACAGGTATGACTAATAAATATGAGTAGAATTTTTTTTCAATCATATTTGAAACAGTGCTGGGAATAAGAATTAAAATAAAAAGAATCCAACCAAAAGGATCGTTAAAAAGTACAATTAAAAGTGAAGAAATTATTATACTCATAATAGTGTACCTTTTTTCTGTAAGCATATTCACAACCATAATTGGAATTGTAGAAAAAATGGTAAAAACAACTCCTAAAAACGGTATAAACATTTGTGAACTAAATAATATAACTGTCATTACAGTTAAAAGAGCTGTAATAGAAATTTGTTTTGTCATTTGATACCCCTTCTTTTTATGGTAAAATAATAAGGTAACTATAAAAGGAGGAAATTAAATTGAAAAAAACATCAGTTGAACTGGAAAAAACACTAAGAGATATTTGTTTTAAAATCAAAATAGAAGGTCGTAAGGTTTTGAAAAGATTTGACATTTCTTCAGCTCAATTCGATCTCCTTCAACTATTATACTTTAAAGGAGAAAAAAAGTTAAGTGATATAAGTAAGAAATTGGGAGTTACGAAGAGTACAACAACTGGTTTGATTAAAAGACTTTTAATTCAAGAATTGATAGAGAAAAAGCAATCCGATGAAGATAAGAGAGTTTATAACGTAAAAATATCAAAAAAAGGAAGTGAAATAATAGAAGAGGTTATAGATAGACGTGTGGATTTAATAAGAAAAATTACAAACAAAATGGGAAAAGACGATTCTTTTATAGAAAAACTAATCGAACTAGATAAAACACTCAATGAGGTGGTAGAAGGCGATGAAGTATAAAAGGTTAAGTTTGTTATTTTGTTTGATTTTGTTTTTTAGTGCCAATTTTGCAGCAACTGTAAATGTTAATGCATTGAATGGTTCTTCAGTTTTTGTTAATGGAAGTATGCATGAAGTTATAAAGAATAATGGAGTTGAATTGCAGTTAAATGATGGCACTTACACCATAAAAGTTTCAAAACAAGGGTACTCAGATTATACAGAAACAATAGAAATATCTGATGGACAGAATTATATTTTAAACGTAGAACAAAATCCTTTAAGTAGGATCGTATTTAACAATGAATTTGAAATATCAGTAAGTTATAAATATCAAAATGAGGTTATAACAAAAGAATTAGATAAACACTCATATTTGGATTTACCGTCTTCAGTTAATGAAATTGAAGTTGATTCTTCTGGATATCAAAAAGAATCTATAAAATTAAATTTATTACCTTTTGATGAAAAGGTAATAGATCTTGTTATGCTTAAAGAAAATTATTTTATTTTGGAATCTATTCCCTCAAATGCTAAAGTATATGTTGAAGATAAATTAATAGGAGAAACCCCTTTAGAGTTGAACTCGGAATATTCTGACCTCATAACATTAAAAAAAGAAGGGTTTATTTCAAAAAAAATAGAATATAACGGAGAAAAAACTTTAAAAGTAGAGCTAATAGACGGGGTTAATCTTACAATAGAGAGTGTTCCAAGTGGTGCTGCAATATATAATGGGGATAAATTTTTAGGTATAACTCCTTTAAATACAACAGTAGAAGAAGGTAATTATAAGTTAAAAATTGTATATACAGGTTATGAAACAAAAAATTTAAATATTAAAGTGAGCGAAGAAACTTATAACAACTATAGAGTTGTTTTACAAAGTGAATTAACTAAAATTGAACTCTTAAACGCTGAAAATGTCGAATTAAATATAGATGGAAACTTTTTGGGTAAAGGAATAGATTTTATATATTTGGACAATAAAGAACATTTAATGAGAGTAAAAAATTCCGAAAAAGTTTATACGTTTATTTTATCAAAAAACATAGGAGAATATATAGATTTTAAAAAGAACACATTTATCAACGTTATTAGCAAAGAGGGAAAAACATTTAGTATAAATTCAAAAACATACTATACTCCCACTACGATAAAATTAACTTTGTTAGCTGATACACAATATTATACTTTGAATACTGTGAATAGGTCTTACAATTTAAAACTTAATTCTGGAAATGGTTATGATATTTTCTTAGACAATTCATCGGCAATATTTTATGGTTCTAATGTAGAAGATTCAAATGTTTATATAGATGGTAAATTAATACTTGATGAAAAAATTATTCCTTTAGGCAAAAAAATAGTCGAAGTAAAAACTAATTTTGAAGAAAAAACTTCAAGTGAAACTATAGTTTTAGAAGAAAATAAAGTTACAATAAAAAATTTCAATTTAGAAAAGACTTATCCTGTAAGAATAGATGCTTCTAATTTATTTGTTATAAATAATAAAACATATAACCAGAGCCCATACTACTTATATCTAAAATCTGGTGCCAATGTTATAGAATATAAAGGTATAAAAGCAGTTATATTTATTTATGGACCTGAATATATTAATTTAGATTCATTATTTTAATCCGGGGGGTGTATTTATGAAAAAAATTTTAGTTCTTTTGATTATCACAATAAATATTTTAACATTTGCTGAAACTAACATAGTAGATTTGAAACCGTCTTCTCCAGCTTACCCGCATGTGATAAGAATGGTTGAAAATAATATTATGGATTTGGATAATCAAAATAGGTTTAATGGTAGTAACAATGTTCCAAGATATGATTTAGCTATATTTGGTTCAAAATTTTTAGACCATTTAGAAAATAAGTATGGTGAGAAAATTTTTGAATTTGAAAACAGGCTTGCAATTTTTGAAAATCAAAACCTAACTTCAAGAGTAGAAAATTTAGAAAATACTTTTTTTAACTATGATGAAATAGTTAGTAAATTAAACAGTAATTATACTGATCTAAATAAAAAAGTCAATGATTTAGTTAAGTTAGTAACCCCTGGGAATGAATTAAATAAAGATAATGTAGTATTTCAAAATATTGTGGAAAATGCACAAAAAGCGGCAGAAGAGGCTGCCATAGATCAACTAGAAAATTTAAGAAAACAAACTCTTTCTACGGTAATTGAATTTGAAAATAAACTCCAAAGTTTTCAAGAACAAGTCAACACCCTCAATTCAAAGTATGATAAAAGCATAGAATACTTAAATACTATAATTGTTTCAAGAGAAGAAGAAAGCAGAGAAGATCTTAGAAAATATGTTGACTCTAAATTCAACAATGAAATGGATGCCTTAAAAACGTCTTTAAGAAACATAGCAAATTCAGAGATTGGATATTTAGAAGAAAATATTGAAGATGAATTTAACAATATTAACCAGAGAATATCAAATATAGAAAATAATCAAAATCTATTTAATAGCGATAGGATGAATTCTTTAGAGTCACAAATTAGTGATATTGAAGATAAGATAAGTTATTTGGAAGAATATACAGTTCCATCTTCTCCATCTGAAAATGAAGAGGAACTAGAATTAAACGCAAAATATCATTATTTAGAAAATCAAATCGAAAGATTAAAAAACACCTTTGATTTGTTAGATGATCAAGTATCTTTTAATAAATCATATATTGATTCCTTTTCAAACAGAGAAGAAATCATGAATTCTAAAATGGAGAGTTTAAACGAAAAATACAATAATTTAGAATCAGAAATCATATTTGTTGGTAAAAAAGTTGATAACGTCTTATATCAAATGTCAAATATGAAAAATCCAGAGTTGAATGATGAAGAATTAATAAATATTTCCGAGAGGATCTCTTCATTGGAAAGATTTATAAGCAATTTTTCTGATGAAATAAATCAGTTAAGTGTTTATTCAAAAGGCTTTGAAAATATAAATAATAGAATTGATAATATCGACAATGCTCTTGATAAAAATCAGGCTATAATGGATAATATTGAAAATACATTCGAAACATTCAAAGCGCAAATGAATTCAATTTCATCAATAGCAAATTTAGATGAAGAATCGCTTGCGAAAATTGGTAATCTTGGAAATATGGCTGTTAGAATAAGCGATAATCAGGGTAAAATAGATAGTTTGAATAATACAGTTTTTCAAAATCAAAACAAATTGGAAATTTTAAATGCACAGGTTAATGAAATAAATAGTTCTTTAGAAAACTTTAACATCAATTCAACAGAAATAAGTGAATTAAAGGCAGATATTGAAAGTTTGTTTGATGAATACTACTCAATTAAAAATGAAATTCAAGATAATATTAGCAGCCAAGAATTTAAAAATGAAATCAAGAATGAAATTAGATCTGAAGTTTCAAGTGAATTAATAGCAAGAGATAGAAGGATTAATAACTTAGAAACTCAGTTAAATCAATTAAAACAGACCGGAGAAACTAATAGCAACAATTCAAACATAAGCTATGCTGATAATAGTTTATCAATAAAAAATGCTGAAAAAATAGAGGAATTAAATCAGCAAATCGAAGCCATTAATAAACCTGAACAGTTTAATTTATGGTCTAATATTACTACGGGTTTAGTTGGTGTCGGAGTAGGAGCGTTCATAACATGGTTTATTTTATCTTCAGGAATATAAAAAGTGAGTTGAATTTCTTATGAGAAAAGCTTTAGTTTTGGGAAGTGGTGGAATTAGAGGAATGGCACACATTGCATTTATAGAAGTGCTCAGAGAAAAGAAAAAAGATAATTTTGATATAATTACCGGTTGCTCAATAGGGAGTTTAATAGGGGGGGTTTATGCTTTAGACCCCTCTGCTAATTTATATAAAATAGCTGAAGAAGTAATAGAAAAAAACTTAGAAAAATTAGAAAAAATAACAAAATCAATGAACTCAAAGTCAGTTAACTACAGATTTCAAAGTTTTGCTGGTTTGCTTTCAAATTCTGGAGTTAATCCAAATGAAATAATTTATGAAATATCTAAAGAACTTTTTGGAAGTAAGAAGTTCAGTGATTGTGAAATACCATTTGGTGTGATTAGTTATGATATAGATTCTTCGAAAACAGTAGAAATTAACGAAGGTTTTCTTACTGATGCCGTCCTTGCTTCTGCAAATGTGCCTGGAGCTTTTGATCCAGTCAGACTTGGAGGTATGCAATTGGTTGACGGAGGAGTATTATCTTCTCTTCCGATTAATTTAGCAAAAAAAATGGGGGCAGATTATATTGTAACTAATGACATTTCTCCTACTGTAAAAGACGATAATTTTGAAAATGGAATGGAATACATGAATTATGTTGATTTATTCAAAATATATAAAATAAATGAAATAGAAAAAAAAGATGCCAACGAAAATTATAAATTTGAAACAAAAGTGAGTTGGGATAATTTTGATGAATATAAAAAAATTTATGAAAAAGCCAAAGATCATTATGGAAGTGTTGTAAAATGAAAATACATATGGGAGGAACTTTAGAAGGTTTATATTGGAATTCTGGAGTTTTAGACAATTTAATAAGCAATAATATCGATTTAGAAATATACACCACGGGTGCATCATCATTGATAGGAGTTTTTTACTCAATTTATAAAAAGAATTTTTTTGCTAAACTAAAGGCATTTATAAATGATAAAAACAATCCTCTTCAAAATCTTATGAATTATCCTGATATGTATAAAAGCCGATATTTACAAGCTACCACTTTGTTCAGAATTGGTAGAAGTAGAGAAGCGTTATACAAACATGAAGAATTAAAAGATTATTTAGAAGAAAATTTTAACGGGTCAACAATAAGCGAAATTGATGATAATATTCATTTCGAGCTTTTTAACATAAGTAGCGAAAAAACAGAATTTGTTGACAAAAGCATAAAAATAGTTGATATGTTAATAGCCCAATTCTCTTATCCACCGTTTTACAAATACTATGAAATCAATGAACAAAAATACATACCAACATCATACTTATCCTTTATCCCTTGGAATGAACTGGAAAATTCTTTTGTAATAAATTTTGATTATAAAATAGAATTTCCAAGGCCAAAAAATGGATTAGAAATATTGCTAAATGCTTCTTATAATAGAACCAAAAAACTCTTTAAACTATTAACAAAAGACAACAAAGTACTTTTGCCTGATAATATTTCTAATGACCCTTTTATGATTAACTGTTTCTTCAAAGGTCAAAAAGACTCAGAAAAAATATTGAGGGATAAATATGAATAAATATTTTATTATTACAATTGTGATACTATTTTCTTTAATTTCATATAGCGAATTAATAAACGTAAAAGCGGGAGATTTTATCGGTGGAGATGACTATAATGTTCTCAAAAATAATGTAGTCATAAAAAAAGGAGAGTTAATAATTGAAACACAGATGGCTACGATTACATTAGTAAATGATGAATGGAGAAAATTGGTAAGTTCAGAGATGAGTATATATTCTGATACTTATGAGGCGTCATCAAATAAAACCGAATTTGACTTACAAACTGAAAAAGGGACATTAGTGGGCTCAGTTATAGCTAACATATTTTTAAACGATTCAGAACTAAAAATTAGAGCTGATTCCTTAGATATTGATAACAAAGAAAAAAACTATTCAGGTAGTTCTGAAGATATCACACGTATTTTTAAAGATGATTATGTGATCAAAGCTAAAAAGTTTGAATACAAAGAGTCGGAAAATATTTTATATTTAATTGGCGAAGTTTCCATTATCAATGAAAAGAAGAAAATAGAATTAATATCTGACAATGCCACATTTAATACTGAAACCGATGAAATGAAAGCTGAAAAAGTTGATCTAACGCTTGAAATTGAAGATTAAGCATGAGGAGGATAATAAATGTTAGATATAAAATTTGTTAGAAATAATATAGAAAAAGTAAAAAAAGCACTTGAAAACAGAAACAACGACACAAAAATATTAGATGAATTAATAAAATTAGATGAAGAAAAAAGAAATATTATGCAAAAAGTGCAAGAACTAAGAGCGGAAAGAAACAGTATATCAAAAAATATAGCAAAACTAAAATCTGATGGGAAACACGAAGAAGCAGATGAAATTATAAAAAGAGGGAAAGTCATAGCTGATGAAATAAAAGAGCTTGACAACCAACTTAAAAAAATAGAAGCTGACTATGAAATGAAACTGTTATATATACCAAATATACCAGCACAAGAAGTTCCTTTTGGAAAAGACGAAACAGAAAATCAAGAAATTAAAAAATGGGGAGAACCAAGAAACTTTAATTTTAAACCAAAACCTCATTGGGATATCGGAACAGATTTAGACGTGCTTGATTTTGACAGAGGAGCAAAATTATCTGGATCAAGATTCACAGTCATAAAAAATGACCTTGCAAAATTAGCAAGATCTATAAAAAACTTCATGTTAGACTTACACACAGAGGAAAACGGTTATATAGAAATCAATCCACCCCATCTTGTAACAAGAGAAACTATAACTGCTACGGGTCAGTTACCTAAATTTGAAGAAGATCTTTATAATACCCAACCAGATGATATGTTTTTAATACCAACAGCAGAAGTAGTGCTGGTTGGATTGCATAAGGACGAAGTTTTAGAAAGAAATGACTTACCTTTAAAATATGTTGCTTATACACCGTGTTATAGAAGAGAAGCAGGTAGTTACGGTAGGGATGTAAGAGGTATAATAAGACAGCATCAATTTGACAAAGTCGAATTAGTATGGCATGTTAGACCTGAAGAATCTGAAAAAGCTTTAGAAGATCTGACTAAGGATGCAGAAAAAGTCTTACAATTATTGGGGTTACCCTATAGAATTGTTAGTTTATGCACAGGGGATCTTGGCTTTGCTGCAAAGAAAACTTATGATTTAGAAGTATGGTTACCTTCTTATAATGATTATAAAGAAATATCCTCTTGCTCAAATACAGGCGATTTTCAAGCAAGAAGAGCAAATATAAGATTTAGAGACGAAAAAAACAAAATGCAATTTGTTCACACCCTTAATGGATCAGGCTTAGCCGTTGGTAGGACACTTGTTGCCATTATGGAAAATTACCAAATGGAAGATGGAAGAATAAGGGTTCCAGAAAAGTTAATTCCATATATGGGTAAGGAGATAATAGGTTAATGCCAAATTTCTTCTTTGGAGATAAGAAAGATGATAAGATCATATTAGAAAAAGAAGAGACAACACATTTAAAAGTGATCAAAAAAAACATTGGTGATTATGTTGAAGCAATTACTGGGGATGGATACTTTTATAGAACAAAAGTTATAGAAATAAATAAAAAAAATTCAATTCTATCAATAGTTGAAAAAAACAAAAGCAAAAAAGAGTATTTTCCAAAAATACATTTGATCTTAGGTATGAGTAAATGGGACAGAATGAGATTAATAATAGAAAAAGCAGTTGAACTAAGAGTACAAAGTGTCTCAGTTTTTAAAGGTCAAAAATCTAATCAAAACTATAAAAGTGTTGAAAAATTTGAGAAAATTATAATTGAGACTTTGAAACAAACTGGATTTCCTAAAATTCCTAATTTTAATTTTGTAGACCTATATGATACAAAAAAAAAGAACACTTTAGTTTTAGATTTTGAACAAAATATCGACTTTAAAACTGCTATTGAATCTATAAAAGATCAAGTTAATATACTAATAGGACCAGATTTAGGATTTTCTAAAAACGAAAAAGAATTTTTTAAAGAGAACAAATTTGATATAGTATCTCCTGGTGATACCATTATGAGATTTGAAACGGCGGCAATATATACATTAAGCACAATAAACTTTATAAAAAATAGGTTATAACTAATCGGAGCAGTTAAGCTCCGAATTTTTTTTAAACTTTAATATAATTTTCTAAATAAGTTATAATATTAATAGTTGGTAGATCTTTTTAGAATTAGGATAAAACAAAATTTTTATAGAATTATTAATCATGAGGAGGAAGAATATGGCTGAAAAAAAAGAAAAAAAGAAGAAATCTTCTCTAAAAACAATATTCACTTTTTTTATAGTGGGATTGGTTATAGGTGTTGTACTATTAAGTGTGGGGTATATTGTTTTTGAATTTAACAGAATTTCCTATTATAACTTAGATTTAAGAAATGATTGGAGAAGTTATTTAGCGTATTTGACAAAAGATATACCTTATCTAAATGATTTTATTGATTACGAATATTTAGAAATAGGGAATCCTCTTGAAAATCAAAAATCTTTGTTAGAAGCAAGGTTGGAGTCATTGGACAACATGAAAGATCAAATAGAAAAGAACAAAGCTGAATTAGATGATATTCAATCTCAAATTGTTCAAAGTTCAGAAAAACTAATAGCTAAACAACAAGAGTTAGAACAACTGGAAAAAGAATACCAAGAAAAAATAACAGAGTATAATGATTATCAAAATAGGATAGAAAAATTAGCTTCTTGGCTCAATTCTTCAACTCCACAACAAATAGCAAATGCTTTAATAAGAGACGAAGTTAGTGTCGAACTCATTGTTGATTCTTTTTATGTAATGGAGTCAAAGACTGTTGCACAAATATTACAAGCTTTGGCTAATTTAAATCCTGAAAAGGCAGCAAAAATTATTGCTACTCTTGGCAATAGGGGAGGATAAGATGAAGGCAAGTTCAATTATTGAGAACGTTATTAACATAAAAAGTAATATATCAAAAGTTAACAAAAATTCTGATAATAATTTTGAAAGTTATATAAACTCTGGACCAAATAATCAAAATAGAGTCAATGATAAAGTAGATTCAGAGGTAAAAACAGAAAATCTTTCTGAAAATAAAACTCTTTTCAAAAAGATTGAGAATATTAAACCAAACAAAGCAGAAGAAAAGAAGGGTGAAGAGATTTTATCAGAAAAACTACCAAAAAAGATTGAACAGATAATAAACTTTATTGGTTCACATAAAGTTAAGGATGTATCTCCAGAAAAAGTAGTTGAACTAAAAGAACTTTTACAAAGTTTGTTATCAAAAATAAAAGAATTAAAATCAGAAAACAAAACTGATACAAAAGAAGAGGTAATAAATATTTTAAAAGAAATAAATTCAAAACTAAGAGAATTGTTTCCTGAGAAAGATATAAAGATAAACCTTGTAAATTTCAAAGATAATTTTGTAATTGATATAGATTCAAAAGACAAAAGTATTTTAATACAGGTAGATGATGAAAAATTAAAAGTTTTTAAATACAAAAATATTGAAAAACCTGAAAATAAAAATCAATTATACAAAGATAAAATTCCAGAAATATTGAATATTAATGAAGAAAAAACTAAAGATTCAAAAGAAAATATTATTGAAACTGGCAACAACTCTAAAGAAAAGCAAATATTACTATCCTTAATCCATGAAGAAAAAATAAAATCAAATAATTCATCAGATAAAACATTAACAACTAACGATGAAACTAAAGTATCCAAAGAAACTATAAACAATAAAACCTTATTAAGTATAAAAGACCTTATTGATAGATTTTTAAAGCAGCAGCATACAGCCAAAACAAATAAAAAAAACAACGATTCAAAAATAAAATTATCTCAAATGCTGATTAATAAAAACAACTTTTTGAAAATATCTAAAAACATATCTTACTTTGATTTAACCAGTAGATTAAAAACAAACACGAAAAATAAAATCGATAAAAATGTTACAAAAGATGGAATGGAAAAGGCCACGAATAAAAACACAATATTATCAAATGATTTAAATTACAATCCAATAGAAAAAGTTGAAAATAAAGAAGCAAGAAAAGATTATGCCAAAAAAAAAGGTAATGAAAAGATTGAAAAAACAAATTCCATAGAAAATCCAAATAAAAACGTTAAAAATAATACAACTCAAGAAAACAGAACTTCTAAAAAACAAAATATTGAAATTAGCACGGTTTCTAATAATAAAACAAATAACCCGAACAGTAGCTTAACAATAAACAAAACTACATTTAATCAGCCCATTAATTTAAGAGAATTCAACGCTCAAATCACAGACATAATAAATCAAAAATCTACTGAAAATACTTTTAGAGAAATTGTAACTATAAAAATCAATCCACCAAATTTAGGAAATGTAGATGTAGAAATAATGAAAAATGGTAAAGCTATCAGTATAAGTGTAATAACTGAAAATGAAAGTGCTAAAAACTTTATTAGTAGAACAATACAGTCATTAATAGGCTCATTGAGAGATCAAGGTTTCAACCCAGTAAATGTAAAAGTTGAAACGCCTCCAGAACCAGATTTAATGGATACAGAAAAACAAGATGATCAAAAAAACAAACAAGAACAACAAAAAGAAGAGAAAGATGAAGATAAAGAATTCGAAAATATTTTAAGAGGTGAAGAAAATGTTTAATGGAATAACACCTTCTCACATTTATGAATCTACATTCAATGCTCAAAATGATAGAGAGATTAAAAAAGAATTAGATAAAGATGCTTTTCTACAGTTGTTAGTTACAGAACTAAAATATCAAGATCCAACTTCTCCAATGGATAACAAGGAGTTTATTTCTCAGATGTCTCAGTTATCCTCAACAGAACAAATAATGAATATGAGTAAATCTTTTCAGAATATGATAGATTCTCAAATGTCTTTACAAAAATTAAATGCTGCAGGACTTGTTGGTAAAAATGTAGTGGTTAAAAATAATTCAATTAATTTACAAAATGGAGTATCCGAAGGAATTATTTATAGTTTAGAAGAACAAGCTTCAATAAGCTTAGAAATTTACGACGCGAACGATAAAATAGTTTATTCAGAACAATTAGGAGGCAAAGAAGCTGGAGTCCATTCTTTTGCTTGGAATGGAAGAAACAATAATGGTGTTGCCCAACAGGATGGAGAATACATTTATAAACTTTATAAAAATGTTGATGGCGAGAGAGTAGAAATAGGTGGTTTGGATGGAGGAACGGTTGATTCAGTTCAATTTTTGAATAACGAATTCTTTGTCCTTGTGAACGGCGAAAGATATCCTATTTCAGCTGTACAAGAAATATCAGAAGCAATTGATACAGGTAATCAAAATAATAATAATGAAAATATTTAGGGGGTATTTTAAATGTTAAGAGCAATGTACTCCGGTATTACTGGATTAAGAAACTTTCAAACTCAAATGGATATAGTAGGAAATAATATAGCAAATGTTAATACTGTAGGCTTCAAATCATCAAGAGTCACTTTTCAAACAACTCTTTTACAAACTATAAAGTCAGGTAAAAGACCAGATGGCCAATTAGGTGGAACAAACCCTATGGCAATAGGTTTAGGATCACAAGTTGCTTCGATTGATAAAATAATGGGGCAGGGTTCTTTTCAGAACACTGGGAAAAAAACTGACCTTGCAATACAAGGTGATGGATTTTTTGTGTTATCAGATGGGGAAGGGCAGTTTTACACAAGAGCAGGGAACTTTACACTTGATACATCTGGTAATTTAGTGGATCCAAGCTCTGGTATGAAACTCCAAGGATGGAGTTCAAAATTAACTTCTGATGGTCAAAGATATGTTAATACTAACGATCCTATAGGAGACATTCAAGTTTCAACAGGACAAGTTATGCCTGCAAAACAAACTTCTTTTATAAAAATGGCCCATAACATAAATGCCGATGTAGGCATTCAAGAAACTACTTTGGTAACAAAAACAGGAATAGGAACAAATCTTCCTGTGAATTTTTCTTTTAGCAGAAACATGAATGGTGATTATAGAGATAAAATAGTTTATAATTTTACAGCAAATTTAGAAGATTTATCAGGTAGATATTCTTTTATGCAAGAACAAAATACAGGTGGAATATCACAATCAAATTCTTTAAATGGAATGGTTGAATTAGACGAATCTGGAAATGTACTAAATTGGATAACTTATGATGATTCTGGAGCAGCAGCCACAAATGACAAACTATCTATTTATGATATAAAAGGTAATTTAACAGATCCAACAACTGGTTCTGAACCATCCTTAAGTACAAACACAGGAGCAGGAACTCCAGCTTCTTTTTCAGGAAGTCTAAAAATCACCAAGGCAGATGGAACTGAGGCTTTTTATCAACCCGATGATATACAAATTGATTGGAATGGAACAACAATGGAGCTAATATTAGATATTGATGGTACTACAGATGTTGGTAATGATGAAACCTTCACTATAACACCAGCTTCGGGTAGTATTGCGGATATCAACAGTGCTTTGTCTGCTGGGATATCTTCTGTTTCAGGTGACTATTCACTCTCTGGGTTAAGTATAGCTGGATCTAGTGGTGCAGACACTCTAGATAACTTTACTTATGATGCAACAACACCTTTAGTTTCAACTAAAGAAATAATACAACCACCAAGTGGTGGATCAATAAGATTTACAGATTTACAAAATCCTTCTAATTTTGCTATAGCAGAATACGAAAGCCCAACTGTTTCAACATCGTCATTAGTTTACGATTCGTTGGGTAAAGCTTACAATGTATATACAAAGTTCACCAAATTAGACAACAATACTTGGCATTGGAAAGCTGAATTAGATGATGGGACACCATTAAAATTTTTAGCACAAGATGGAACAAGAGACGACACAAGACAAGCAGAAGGAGTAATAGCATTTGACGGAAACGGTGGAATTGCTGCAACTGATTGGAGACTAAGAAGTGACGGAACAATAGATACAAGTTCAACAGACAATGATAATGGTGCAGCTGGTTTTTGGTTTGATCCTGCAGAGACAGGAGCTGCTTTAAACCCAAGTTCTGATCCAGCTTCAGTAGCTGGGGCGGGTCCTGTACAGATAGAAATAGATTTCAACGATATAACACAATTCTCATCTAACCACTCTATTACTGTAACAGAACAAGATGGAAATGCAGAAGGAACTCTTGAATCTTTTGCAATAAACGAAGTTGGAGAAATTGTAGGAACTTTTACAAATGGTACTTCAGATACTCTGGGTAAAGTTGGAATGGCAACTTTTAACAACCCACAAGGACTTATGGAAACAGGAAATTCTATGTATGTTCAAAGCTCAAACAGTGGACTCGCTCAGATTGGAGTTGCAGGTGTAGGAGGAAGAGGAACGCTTATTCCAGGAGCGCTTGAAATGTCTAATGTGGACCTTGCAGAAGAATTTACTAATATGATAATAGCACAAAGAAGTTTCCAAGCTACTTCAAGAATTATAACAACGTCTGATCAAATTCTTCAAGAACTTGTAAATATAAAAAGATAATGATTTGAGGCGATAAAATGATAACCGTAAACAAACTAAATGGAAATGAATTTGTTATAAACTGTGAGCAGATAGAAAAAATTGAAAATCACCCAGATACTACAATAACTATGATGAATGGCCATGTGTATATTGTTAAACAATCTATTGAAGATATACAAAGATTAGTGATAGAATATAAAAGAAGCTTTTTTAATGTACCAGCTAAAAGAGGTGAGTAATAAGTGGATATTTCAAGTATAATCGGATTAGTTTTAGCAATAGCTGCTATTGCGCTTGGAGTAGGTTCTAATTTGGGAGACATAATTGATGTTACTTCTATATTTATAACTGTAGTGGGTTCTATAGGAGCAACATTTATAGCCCATGATAGTAGTAGATCTTTTAAAATGTTCAACACTATTATAAGTGCCATAAGATTGCCTAAAGTTGATAATATTGGCACACTGAGAACCTTGTATTCATTTGCTGAAAAAGCAAGAAGAGATGGCATGATAGCTCTTGAAGAGGATATTCAAACAGTAGAAGATGAATATATGCAAGATGGTTTGAGAGCCGCAGTTGATGGGACAGATCCAGAAGAAATCAGAAAAATACTGGAAATAAAAATGGAGATGTCTGAAGAAGATCAAGAAAGAAATGTAGCAGTTCTCGACACATGGGGAGCAATAGCACCAGCTTTTGGTATGATCGGAACATTGATAGGGTTAGTTTTACTTTTAAAAACTTTAAACGATCCAACTACCATAGGGCCTAAAATGTCAATAGCACTTATTACAACATTATACGGTGCTTTAATAGCTAATATTTTAGCTATTCCTCCAGCAGAAAAACTAAAGCGAAGAATAGCAAATGATTTGAATCAAAAAAGGATGACTTTAGAAGGAATATTATCTATTGTTCAAGGTGAAAATCCAAGATTAATGGAAGAAAAACTAAAAGCGTTTTTGACAGATTCAGAAAGAGAACAGTACGAAAAAGAAAAAGGTCAAGCCTAAAGAGAGGTGCCTTTTATGGCTAAAAAGAAAAAACCTGAAAAAGATAAATCTGGGGATTGGATGACCACTTTTTCTGACCTGAACTCATTATTGATGACTTTTTTTGTTGCACTTTTTTCCATGGCTACAATTTCTCCAGGAAAATTTCAACAAGCAGCAATGAGCTTTAATAATGCCTTTAACGGTGCTCCACCAGGCGTTCTGGTTGGTGGTAAATCTATGTCAGAAGAGCCATTGATTACATCTAACCCTGGGATTAAAAGAGACTTATTAAAGATAGTCGAAGACAAAAATTTCAAAGGTAAAATTACAATTGAAGAAACTGATAGAGGAACTATAGTTTCATTAAGTGACATGGCATTTTTTAGGGTAGGCAGTGCTGAATTAACAAGGGAAGCAAAAGAATTACTCTATCAAATTGGAATAATTATTGTGGAACATACTACAAACCCAATTGAAATTTATGGTTATACTGATGATCTTCAAATGACAGAAAACAATATATATCCATCTAATTGGCATTTGGGGGCAGCAAGAGCTGCAAGTGTAGCTAATTTTTTCACACAAGAGCTTAAAGAAAGAAGGACATTAGAAAGAATTGGCGAAGTTCGTAATGGGACTTTTGATATAAATTATTTTTACGATGAAGATAGATTTTATCCTATTTCTTTGGGAGAAAGAGAAATTCTAAATGAAATTGAGATTTTACAAAATGAAGTCGATTCAAGAAGAGCTATTAAATCTCAAGAATTTCAACAGGGAGAAATAACTGCCGAAGAGTTCGCACAGTCAAAAGAAGAAATAAATAATTATTATGAAAGAGAATTACAAAATATAAGAGAATCTTACAGAAAAATTGACTTATTAATTCTTAGACAAAGAATTAGATAGACAGGGGGAATTAACATGGCTGATGAAAATGTAAATTTACCAGATGAAGAGGAGAAAAAAGGCCCAAGTTTACTTATGATATTGATAATAACTATCGTTGTGACTTTAATAGTTGCAGCTGGGACCTCTTTTTTAATTATTAATTTTTTGGGATCTAATACAGGTTCTACAGGCTCGACAGAAAATCCTGGTCAATCACTAAATTCTCCTATTATAGCAACTGTTGAAATAGTAAGAGAAGGTGCAAGATACCCTATAATGTTAAAGGGTGGGAACGACATAGCTGTAATTGATGCTTTAACTTTAAAAGCAGGAAGTGATGAAGCAAGAAATGCAATAGGAAGCAATAGAATAGAGGTATTAGAAGCAATAAGAATGATTTTTTTAAATAAGACAAGAGCTGAAGTTTCAACATTACAGGGAATAGAACTTTTAAAAAAACAGATAAGAGATTCGATAAATGAAATATTAGGGTTTACTGGGGAAAGAGAAAACCAAGGTGTTTTAAAAGTTAATATTGTGATATTAACTATTAGCTCTACAGAATGAGGTGAGATTATGGCTTCAAATGAAACTTTATCCCAAGAAGAAATAGATAATTTATTAAATTCTTTTGGTGGAGAATCCGAAGATGGAGAAGGTCCAGAGAAGATAGAAACTCCAAAAAGTGATGAAAAAAATATAAGAGAATATAATTTTAGAAGACCTGTTAAATTTTCAAGAGAACAACAAAGGACCTTGCAGCTTATACATGAAAATTTTGCAAGGGAAATTTCTACATACCTATCTGGAAGAACAAGAACATTTGTTGAAGTAAAGTATGCTAGTATAGACCAAATAACTTTTTCTGAATTTCAACAATCGTTAACAACCCCTACTTATATGTCTATATTTTCAACTGATTTGCTTTCTGGAAGTGCAATTTTACAAATGGGGTTGGATATAGGATATGTAATTATTGATAAATTGTTGGGAGGGCCTGGAATATCCATAGAAGATATGAGATCACCCACGGATATAGAAATGTCTATTTTGAGAAAAGAATCTTCAGTGATGTTAAGATCATTATCAAAAGCATGGTCAAATATCAGTGAATTTGATATACAATTGGATAGTGTAGAAACAAATCCTCAATTTGTTCAGATTGCTCCTCCAAATGAAATGACTGTTCTGATAACAATGTCAATTACAGTTAGAGATGTTCAAGGCTTCATAAATATTTGTTTCCCTTCGTCGACATTGGAACCAGTTAGTGATAAATTAAATACAAGGATGTGGACACAATCATATAAATATTCGGAAAAATCCCGAGAGAATTTAAAAAAATTGATAATGTTATCAGAGATGTCTTTATCTGCAGTTTTAGGAAAAACAACATTATCTTTAAATGATTTAATGAAAATACAAATAGGTGATGTATTAAGACTTAATTCTTTCTACGAAGACTCGATTGATTTAGAAATACAGGGAATACCTGTTTATAAATCAAAAATAGGTAAGCATAAGGGATATTACGCAGTAAAAATAGAGGAAGAAAACAAAGAATTACTTGAAAAGATACTTTTGGAGCAAAGCCTTCAAAATATCAACAAAGACAAGGCTGGAAATAATGAAGACGAAGTTGAAAAGAAAGATGGGGGTGAAAAAGATGTTGAGTGATGATTTTCTAAGTCAAGAAGAATTAGATTCTTTATTAAATGGTTTAAATGAAGAATCAGAAAATAAAGATAACCTTGATTTAGAAAAAATTATAGATATGATGTCAGAGGTTG
Source organism: Geotoga petraea (assembly GCF_900102615.1). NCBI lineage: Bacteria > Thermotogati > Thermotogota > Thermotogae > Petrotogales > Petrotogaceae > Geotoga > Geotoga petraea. The sequence continues at coordinate 436,129 of NZ_FMYV01000001.1, forward strand.
GTAACATTGCAATGGGGTCAGGTGCAACTACACTATCTACTCTATTGAGAAAAAAAGTTAAAATAGAGTCACCTCAGGCAAGTATAGTAAAGTTTAAAGATATCCGAACTAATTTTGAAGGACAACAATTGGTAATAACAATAGACTATAAAAAAGGTCTAAAAGGTATAAATTCATTTGTTTTACCGGGAAATATGGCAAATATAATATCTAACCTAATGATGGGTGGAGAAGGCAAAGTAGAAGAAAATTCTGAATTAGATGAGATTTCTAAAAGTGCTGTTGGGGAAGCAATGAATCAAATGATGGGATCAGCTTCAACAGCAATGTCAGATTTTTTGAGAACATCAGTTGATATATCGCCACCAAATATACATGTTTTGGATTTTTCAGATGAGTCTACCTCATTTCCTCCAATGGAAACTTCTGAAGATGAGGATATTATTTCCATCAAATTTAATATGGAAATTAACGGTTTAGCAAAAACAATTTTCTGGCAATTTATTCCTTTATCTTTTGCAAAAACGGTAGAAGAATTAATGAAAAAAGCGATGTCAGAAGGCGATAATAGAACTAATAAAAATCAACAACAAGTTCAAAATCAATCACCTCAACCACAACAATCTCAGCAAAGGCAGACTCAACAACAACCACAACAAATTGCCGACGATTATTCACAAAACTCAAATATCATTAATCAAGGAAGTGAGGTAAACGTGAATCCCGTTAATTTTGGAGAAATTTCAGATAGTAGTCAGCCTCAGCAAAATACACAAAATATAGATATGAATAAATTACAACTTCTTTTAGACGTGCCTTTAGAGATAAAAGTTGAACTTGGAAGAGTTCAAATGTCGTTAAAAGAAGTATTAGATTTACATAACGGATCTATGCTACAATTAGATAAATTAGCAGGCGAGCCATTAGATATTTATGCAAATGGAAAACTTGTTGCAAGAGGAGAAGTTGTGGTAATTGAAGAAAGCTTTGGTGTAAGAATAACAGAGATAGTGTCTCTTAAAGAAAGGCTCAGATCACTAAAATGATTAGAAAGTATCTTTTAATAATATTTGCTTTTCTTATGACAATAACTTTATTTTCTCAAAATTATTTAGAAGAATATTTAAGCACTTATTCTGGGAAAGGCAATCTTGGAATAAGTGCTTCATTGAATTTTGAAATAGACGAACCTATGAATTTTGAAGCCAATGTAAAATTTATAAACAATCGATATTTTATAATAGAAATATTAAAACCAGAAATATTTATAGGAATTAATTATACCTATGATATTTATAAAGGGATTTTTTATACAAAACAAAATAATGAACTTGATGTTTATAGTGAAGTTAGTGTTATTACTGCCAGTATACCTTCTATTTTCAATACTTTATTTATTTCTTTTCAACCAAATAAGCTCAATAAATTAGTAGAAGAAAATGATAGTTTTTTAATAGAAACCTATATGCCAAAATCAATGAATATGTTGAGACTATTAGGTGTTGATTTTATAAAATTTAGAGTCTATTTTTCAAAACCTGTAAAAGGCATAAGCACTTTTTCAAAATTTGAAATATTAAATTCAAATGAAACAAAAAAAATTGTTATGAAAATAAATAATATTAGATTTATTGATGAGGAAGAAAGTTATGAAATTATAAAAAGTTTTTTAAATAACTAAGTCTGTTAATTGATAATCTTTGAATTTAGTCTTTCTCTCTTCTTTGGAAAAGCTTAAGTACTCAATTTGTTCTTTTAACAAACTTATATCTCCTGGTTTTCCATGACCTGGAGTTATTTTTTTTATGTCAAAATTAATTGCAAGCTCATCCAAGAAATTTTTCCATATATTATCTTCACTAATCATTTTTTCTGGGTGAGATTTACTGAATATCAGATCACCACTAATTAATAAATTAATTGGTTTTATAAAATAAATAGTGCTATCAGTAGTATGTATTCCTATTTTGTTAGCAGATACGATCTGGTTATCAAAAACAAAATGATTTGTTTTTTCAAAGAGATCCAACTTTTTATCATTCAAATGGTTGTTTAAAAAAGAAAAATTAAAATCAGCTTGTTTAGATATATTCTTTAAATATTTTTTGTCTAAATTACTTAAGATATCATATGTTGAATAATTCATGACTATTTCAATATTGCTATCTGAAAAAATTGCTCCAAAAGAATGATCAGGATGCCAGTGAGTTAAAAAAATTTTTCCAAGCTTTTTACCTGTTTTCGATTCCATTAAATCTTTCATCTCTTCAAACTTACTTGGGTATAGAGATGAATCAAAGCATATAAGTGTGTCATTATATTCCAAAAATATGACATTTGAAGCAGAATTTTCAAACCAAAAAATTGAAGCATTTTCGCTTTTATCTAACATTATATCAACCCCTTTCTTTCTATATTTCGATTAAAAATGTTGTAAATCCTTTTATTTAATGGTATAATTTTGTAAGTAATACTAACTATCTATACGGGGTGGTAATCTTGTTAATAACGAATTATTTAAAAAAATATTGGTGGAGATATGCATTGGGGATTGTTTTTTTGTTAGTTGTTGATTATATACAAATCATAATCCCGAGAAGAATTGGTAATATTATCGATTATATAGAAACAGATTCATGGAATTTAGATCATTTAAAGATTTTAGTTTTGAGCATAATAATGTTAGCTACTGGACTAGTAATAGGAAGGTTTTTCTGGAGATTTTTTATAATCGGTGCAGCAAGATTATTCCAATATAAAACCATTAATACTATGTTTACTCATATAATAGAATTAGATCAAAATTTTTATGACAAGTGGAGAACTGGAGATTTAATGACAAGGTTTACATCAGATACAAGACAATTAGAAAGAATGATGGGACCAGCGGTAATTATGATGGTTGATACTCTTTTCATGACTGTGATGACAGTAATAGCTATGGGAACATTCGTTGACTGGGAACTAACTTTTTTATCTATATTACCTCTTCCTATAATAGCTATTATATCATTATTTTTTGGAAGAATTATTCATAAAAGATTTACTGAAGTTCAAGAATCAACAAGTGATTTATCCAACATAACTGAAGAAAGCCTTTCAGGCATGGATGTAATAAAGCTTTATGCAAATAAAGATACAATGAAAAAACTCTTTAACAATAGTTCTAAAGATTATTATGATTCATACATAAAATTAATAAGAATATGGGGTTTAATGCATCCATTGGTAACATTTCTGGGGTCATTAGCTCAATTATTTGTATTTTTCTTTGGGGGTAAGATGGTAATTAATGGTGAGATAACTCTTGGCGATTTCATAATGACTAATCAATATGTAGGGATGCTAATATGGCCAATGATGGCTTTCGGCTTCTTAGTAAACAACATACAAAGAGGAAGGGCTTCTTTGAAAAGAATTACAAATGTTTTAGATCAAGAAAGAACTGTCATTGAACCAGAAAAGAAGAATTTTGATTTCAAAGGGCATTTTGTTGTAAAAAATTTGAATTTCAAATATCCTACAAGTGAAAGAAAGATTCTTAAAAATGTTAATTTAGAAATTAAACCAGGAGAAATGATTGCTTTTGTAGGTAAAATAGGATCTGGTAAATCTACACTTGCGAAACTACTTACAAAACTATATCAAGTAGAAGATAATTCTATTTTTATTGACAATGAAGATATAAACAATATCCATGGCGAGATAATAAGAGAAAACGTTTCATATGTCCCTCAAGACAATTTCTTGTTTTCTATGTCAATTAGAGAGAACATTGCTTTTTCGAATATAGATTTAGCCCTAAAAGCTGAAGAATACGCAGAAAAAGCGAGCGTTGATAAAGACTTGAAAAATTTAGAAAAAGGTTATGAAACTATAGTTGGCGAAAGAGGAGTAACTCTTTCTGGTGGGCAAAGGCAAAGAGTTACTATAGCCAGAGCATTGGCAAAAAAATCGAAAGTTATTATTTTAGATGATTGTTTATCAGCTGTTGATACTGAAACTGAAGAAAAAATAATAAAAAATCTTCGTGAAGAAACTATTGGTAAAACAATAATAGTAATTTCACATAGGCTGAAGGCTGTCAAAAATTCAAATAAAATATACGTTTTTGAAGATGGCAAAATATATGAAAGCGGTACTCATAATGAATTACTGGAAAAAGATGGGATTTATGCAGACATGTATCAAAAGCAAATGATAGAAGAAAAATTAGAGGAGGAATAAAAATGCCATCGTCTCATGAAGAAATATTGCTCGAAGAAAATGAAAAAGATGAGCGAGATATTAATACTTTTAGAAGATTATGGAAATATATAAGAGATTATAAAATGATTTTAGTATTAGCATTTTTAACCCTCTTTTTTGCAGCAATTATAGATTTAGCATTGCCGTATTTTATAAAATATGGAATTGATAATTATATTACTATTGAGTATAAATTTACGTATAATCAAGAAACTCAGACTTTCGAACAAGATCCAGAAGGTTCTTGGGTTTATAATGATAAAAATGATAAAAATGTTTTAATCAATTCAAATACAAATGAGGTAAAAGAAGTAGATGAAAGCCTTGTTAGAGGGATTAAAAATGACAATATAGATAAAATAACAACTTTTTCTCTAATATTTTTATTAGTGTTGTTGTCAGGAATATTTTTTAACTACGGGCAGGTGTTTTTCTCAAATTTGCTTGGTCAAAAAGTCATCTATCGTATTAGGAGTGATTTGTTTGACCATATTACAAAAGTTCAATACAAATTTTTTACTCAAAATCCAACTGGAAAGATAACAACAAGAATAGTATATGATACTCAAAATTTATCTGAATTTTTTTCAGAAGTCTTAAGCAGTCTATTAAAAGATATTGCAATTTTGATAGGTGTTGTGATTTTGATATTTACATTAAATGTAAGACTTTCTTTATATACAGTTATAACTTTTCCAATAGTATTAATAGCTCTATACTTTTTTAGAATTTTTGATAGAAGGGCTTATGACAGGGTGAGAACAAGAATCAGTATTGTTAATTCATACTTGGCTGAAAATATATCAGGAAGTAGCGTAACTACCTTGTTCAATCAAGAAGAAAGAAAGAAAAAAGAATTTAATAAACACAGTACAAAACTATATAAAGCAAGAATACAACAAATGTATGTTTTTGCAATATTTAGACCAGCTATGAACTTTCTTTATTTTTTAACTTTAGCAATATTATTATGGTTTGGGTCACAAGGCGTAAGAGAAGGTTTTGCTACTTTTGGAACTTTATATGCTTTTACATCTTATGTTCAAATGTTTTTTAGACCACTGTTCAACATAGCTGAAAAATACGATATAATGCAAAATGCATTCGCTTCTGCTGGAAAAATATTTAAGTTATTTGAAGCCAAACACGAATATTTGGGAAAAGGTATAAAAAAAGATTTAGAAAAAGGAGAAATAAAATTTGAAAATGTTCATTTTTCATATAACAAAGATGAAGAAAAAGTACTACGAGGCGTTAACTTTTCTATAAAATCTACGGATAGAGTGTCTATAGTTGGTGAAACTGGATCTGGAAAAACTACTATGATTAAATTAATGAGTGGTTTATATGAAATTGATGAAGGTGAAATCTATTTTGATGGAGTACCGTTATATGATTATGATTTGGAAAGTTTAAGACGAAAAATAGCGGTAGTTCCTCAAGATGTTTTTCTTTTTTCTGGGAACATAATTGATAACATCAGGTTGTTTAATGAAGACATTTCTGAAGAAGAAGTTATTAAAGCTTCTAAAAAAGTATTTGCACATGACATCATTGAAAAACTTCCAGAAGGATATAATACAGAAATTCTTGAAAGAGGAGGGACTTTGTCCTCTGGCGAAAGACAATTAATTGCCTTGGCGAGAGCTGTTCTATTCAATGCAAAAATAATAATATTAGATGAGGCTACTGCAAGTATAGATGTTCAAACAGAGGACCTAATTCAAAAGGCATTAGACAAAATTGCTGACACGACAACTATCATATCTATTGCTCACAGATTGTCAACTGTCAAAAGTTCCAACAAAATATTAGTTGTACATAAAGGCTTAGTTGTTGAAGAAGGCTCACATAATGAACTTATGGATAAAAAAGGTGTTTACTATGATTTATACAAATTGCAGTTTGAAAATTAATGTTAAAACTCAAAATCCAACTATAGTTGGATTTTGAGTTTTTTTTAAGAATATTTAATAATATGTAATACTATATATAGTATTTTTTAAGACTTCACAATAATATTTTCAATGACATATAATATTAAATTATAATATACTCTAATAAAGGGTTTTAGAAAATTTCGTATTAAAAGATGGAAATCGGTGAGTACCCATATAAACGTTACTATATAATTACAAAGAAATGAATATATATAAAATTAATTGATTTAAAAATAGTATACAGATAATATTTAATAAAAAAATATTTACACAATATACTAAACAAAATCTTCTAATTGATACATTGGAAGCATTCTTGAAACATAAAACCTTTGTATTCCTTTAACAATAATGGTTATAAAGAATTAATCTAAAATTTTCTTGATTAACTACCCTCAATATGATAAGCTATATATTGGCTACATTTTGAAGGGGTGGATTAGATGTTCAAGGATGATCTTCTTGAAAAGTTAAAAATGAATATTTCCAGAGAAACATGGAACAATTGGTTGTCAACTTCAGAGATCGTTCATATGAATGAAAAAGAAGTAGTAATAGGATTAAGTAATCATTTCATAAAAGACACAGTTGAAAAAAAGTATAATACTGTCATAAAAGACACAATAACAAATATCCTGGGGCGAGAAGTAAAGATTTCATACAAAATAAAGACTATAGATCAAGCGAAAAATCGAACATCAGGTCCTTTAATAAAAAATAGACCTTTGAAGTTATCTGAATTCAATTCAGAATTTACATTCGGTTCTTTTGTTATAGGTGAATCTAATAGAATGGCATATTATTCATCTATGGAAGTAGCTAAGAATCCAGGCAAATTCAATCCTTTATTCATCTATGGGGATGTAGGCTTAGGTAAGACCCATTTAATGCATGCTATTGCCAATCATATTTTAGAACATAGCACGGATTTAAGGGTAAAGTACTTAACAGCAGAAGATTTTATGAATGAGATGATGGATTCCATTAGGGCCCAGAACATGGATAACTTTAGAGAACGGTTTAGAAAAACTGTAGACATATTACTTATAGATGATGTTCAGTTCTTAATCGGGAAAAATAATGTTCAAAATGAATTATTTCATACATTTAATTCTTTATTCAACGCTGGAAAGCAAGTTATAGTTTGTTCAGACAGAACTCCCGATGAATTGGCTACGTTTCACCCCAGACTGATTTCAAGGTTTGAGATGGGATTAATTGTTAATGTTGGAACTCCAGATGAAGACACAAGATATTTAATAGCCAAGAAGATGGCAAATATGATTTCTTTGAATTTATCAGATGATGTGGCTCACTATTTAGCAGAAAATGTTAACAGAAACCTGAGAAGACTTCGCGGAGCAATTATGAATTTAATGCTTCATACAAAAATTACAGGTGAACCAGCAACAGTTTATTCTGCAAAAAAAATAGTTGAATCTATAATGAGGATGAACAATTCCAAAGTTAAATACAACTCAAAAGAAGCATATGAAACCATTAAGATAAATTCTTTGATTAATTCTGTGTTAGATGAATTTGAAATCACAAGAGATGAACTTTATTCAAATTCAAGAAAAAAGAGTGTATCTCAATCAAGGCAAGTATTAGCTTATTTACTAAAAATATATTTAAAAATGCCAGTGAAAAATATTGCAAAAATGCTTAAAAGAAATCATTCAACTATAAGTCATTCCATAAAAAAGATAGATCAATCTTTATTAATTGGTAACAACAAGTTGAAAGCCAAGATAGACAATATAAAAGAAAAAATTGAAAATGAAAAAGTAGATATTGATATTGCTTAAGAGGGTGGTTAAATCCATCCTCTTTTTTAATAGTGTAAATTATGGTGATTTTTTTTAATAACAGGCGATTATCTTGAATTATTAATAAAATTCAACTTTCTAAGACATTGAAAAATTTTTCATAATGTTCTAAACTATAATAGTAAGTAATATAAATTAAATTATATATAGAGGAGTGAAAATATGAAAGCTCTTATAAAAACTGAACCTGGTGAAGGATTTGAACTAACAAATGTTGAAGAACCGAAAATTATAAACTCTGACGACGTAAAAATAAGAGTTTTAAGAGCTTCAGTTTGTGGTACTGATGTTCATATATATGAATGGAATAAGTGGGCTGAAGACAGAATAAAAACTCCACAAATAGGTGGACATGAATTTGTTGGTGAAGTTGTAGAAGTAGGACCAGAAGTAAAAAACTTGAAAAAAGGTGATATAGTTTCAGGCGAAACTCATATTCCTTGTAAAGTATGTTATCAGTGTAAAACGGGTAAAATGCACGTATGTAAAGATATGGAAATTTTAGGAGTAGATAGAGATGGAGTCTTTGCTGAATATACTGTAGTTCCAGAAATTGTTTTGTGGAAAATAGATGAATCAATACCTTTAAAATACGCGTCAGTTATGGAGCCATTAGGAAATGCAATTCACACCGCAACAGCTACTGATTTAAGGGGTAAAATAGTTTTAATCACAGGAGCAGGTCCAATAGGTGCTATGGCAATTGAAATTGCAAAAATATCAGGAGCCGCTGCTGTAATAGTCAGTGAAATATCAGATTATAGAATAAAAATGGCAAAAGATATGGGAGCTGATTTGGTAATTAACCCTGCAGAAACAGACCTTCACGCAGAGATAGCAAAGTTTACTGATGGACATGGGATAGATGTTCTATTAGAAATGTCTGGTAGTGTAAAAGCTTTAAATGATGGAATAATAGCTTTAACAAACGGAGGTTTTGCTTCAATTTTAGGAGTTTATAATGACAACGAAATTCCTTTTGTAATGAACACAGCTGTATTTAAAAATATCACTATACAAACTATAACTGGAAGAAAAATGTTTGAAACTTGGCATATTGCTTCTCAGTTGTTAAAATACAAAAAGATAGATCTTGAAAAAGTAGTAACACATGAATTAGATTTAAAAGATTACAAAAAGGCTTTTGAACTGATGATGTCGGGGAAAAGTGGAAAAATAATTCTTAAAATAGCTGATTAAGGGGGTTTTTTTAATGAATTTTTATGAAGACTTAAAAAATGAAATGGAAGAATTAGAAGAAAATGGTTTGCTGGTTACTATTAGAACATTGGAAACCGCTCAAGGAGCATGGCTCAATGTAGATGGGAAAAAAGTACTCAACATGTGTTCTAACAATTATCTTGATTTTGCAAACAATGAAAAACTTAAAAAAGGAGCAATTGAAGCTATAGAAAAATGGGGAGTTGGCCCTGGGGCAGTTAGATCAATTGCTGGGACTTTAGAAATTCATAATAAATTAGAAAAAGAATTAGCAGAATTTAAAGGTGCTGAAGACACTTTGGTAGTTCAAAGTGGATTTAATGCAAATCAAGCTGTAATTCCAGCTATAATGGGTAAAGAAGATGCGATTCTTTCCGATGAACTCAATCATGCAAGCATAATAGATGGAGTTAGACTAACAAAATCAAAGAAGTATGTGTGGAAACATAAAGATGTAGCTTCTTTGGAAGAGGCTTTGAAAAAAGCAGACGAAGAAGGAGCAAGAAGAAAATTAGTTATAACAGACGGAGTATTTTCAATGGATGGAGACATAGCCCCTTTAGATGAAATAGCAAAGGTATCAAAAAAGTATAATGCTTTAGTAATGGTTGATGATGCTCACGGAGAAGGCGTACTGGGTAAAAATGGAAGAGGAATAGTTGATCATTTTGGCCTTCATGACGATGTTGACATAGAAGTGGGAACTCTTTCAAAAGCCTTTGGTGTTGTTGGAGGATTTATTGCAGGTAAGAAAGTACTGATAAAATACTTAAAGCAAAAAGCAAGACCTTTCTTATTTTCAAGCTCATTATCTCCTGCAGAAACTGGTGCAGCTTTAGCAGCAGTAAGATATTTAAAAGAAACAGGAGATCCTGTGAAAAAGTTGTGGGATAATGGAAAATATTTCCAGGAGAAAATAAAATCTTTGGGATTTGATATAGGTAATACAATGACTCCTATTACTCCAGTTATGTTATACGAAGCAAAAACAGCTAAAGAATTTTCTAAAAAGTTGTATGAACAAGGGATATTTGCGTCTGCAATTGGTTTCCCTACGGTTCCAAGAGGCAAAGCAAGAATAAGAGTTATGATCAGTGCATCTCATTCGAAAGAAGATTTAGACTTTGCAATAGAAAAATTTGAAAAAATCGGAAAAGAATTAAAAGTTATATAAATTAGTATTAAAAGCCATATCTTCGGATATGGCTTTTTTAAATTTAATTTTATATGGATTTATTACAATAAACATTTTAAGATGATATAATATATTAAAAATCTTTGATGAGGTGAACGTTAATGAGTTATGATAATAAATATGATGTTATAGTAGTGGGAGCAGGACATGCTGGTATTGAAGCAGCTGTAGCGGCAGCAAAATTAGGCAAAAATGTCCTTATATTAAACATAAATTTGGATTCTGTTGGTTGGGCACCATGTAACCCTGCAATAGGTGGACCAGCAAAAGGAATAGTAACAAGAGAAATAGACGCATTAGGAGGTGTACAAGCTTCTGTAACGGATAAAACTATGATAAACGTAAGAATGCTCAACACATCTAAAGGGATAGCTGTGAGGGCAATGAGGGCGCAAATAGACAAATACGAATATTCCATTGAAATGAAAAAAATATTAGAAAAAACTAAGGGCATAACTTTGAGATATGGTATAGCAAAAGAATTAATAACTGAAAATAATGAAGTTGTTGGAATAAAAACTGAATTAGGTTTAGATTATTTTTCAAAAAAAGTTATTATTACCACAGGGACATATTTAAAGGGAAAGATTTTTATAGGAAGAGAAACATATGATGCCGGAAGAATGGGAGATCTTTCATCAAATAATTTAAGTGATTCTTTAAAAAAGTTGGGGCTTAAAATGGATAGATTTAAAACTGGAACACCTGCAAGGGTTAAAAAATCTTCAATTGATTTTAATAAATTAACCGTACAGGAAACGTCAGATAAACCTTTAGCTTTTTCTTATTTCTCAGAGAAAAAGATTCTATCCAAAGATTATCCATGCTATATTGGAAGAACTAATCAAAACACACATAAAGTTATAAAGGATAATATTTCATTTTCTCCTTTGTATGGGGATGTTAAATTAATTAAATCTAAAGGTCCAAGATACTGTCCTTCCATAGAAGACAAAGTGATGAAATTCAAAAAAGATTCACATCAAATATTTTTGGAACCCGAGTCTAAAAATTCTGAAGAATATTATATAAATGGTATGAGTACAAGTTTACCTTACGAAGTTCAAGTTGAAATGTTAAAAACAATACCTGGTTTAGAAAATGTGGTTATAGAAAGGCCAGCATATGCGGTTGAGTATGATTTTGTTTTACCTTATCAGCTAAAGCATACATTAGAAACCAAGAGTATAAAAGGTTTGTATCTTGCAGGACAGATTAACGGAACTTCTGGTTACGAAGAAGCTGCAGGACAAGGTTTAATAGCTGGGTTAAATTCTGCTTTAAGTATAGATGGACAAGAACCATTTATATTAGATAGATCAGAAAGTTATATTGGTTTATTAATTGACGATATAATAAACAAAGGTGTTGATGAACCTTATAGACTATTAACTTCAAGATCTGAATACAGATTGCATTTGAGGCATGATAACTCACATTTTAGGTTGTTAAAATATTCAAAAAAATATAATCTTTTATCAAAAGAAAACATTGATAAAATTGAAAAAGATTTAAAAAAGACACAGGAAAAAATTGAAGAACTAAATAAATTAAAAATATCCCCTGAAAACATAAATGAATATTTAGAAACAAAAAACTCTGGGTTAATTAAAAGCAGAACACCTTTTAGCGAATTGTTGAAAAGACCAGAAGTAAGCTATATTGATATTTCCTATTTGGATAAAAATCCTTTAGATTCAATAGATGATCAAAATATTATAGAACAGGTAGAAATCTATTATAAATATATCGGATATTTAAAAAAGATGGAAGAAGAAATTAAGAAGATGAAAGAACTGGAAAACATAAAGATTCCAGATGATTTTGAATATGACAGTATTCATAATCTTGCATTTGAAGCAAGAGAAAAATTAAAAAAGATAAAACCAGAAACACTTGGGCAAGTCAAGAGGATACCAGGTATAAACCCTACAGATATAATTAATCTTTCCATAGCATTAAAAAAATAAAAACGGAGCTTATAGCTCCGTTTTTATTAATATCTTATATTATTTTACAGAATATTTGAATACTACTGGGTCTCCACTTACATCAGCACCAAAGTCAGTTGATGTTGAATATCCAACCATGTATAAATTACCGTTATCGTCTATATCTAAAGAATAAGCAACATCATCACCATTTCCACCAACAACTTCGTGAGATAAAATTTCTCCGTTAGCATTGTATTCCACTAACAACATATCGAAATTATCTTTTCCTTCTGGAGTAGTATAACCAGCAACGTATATGTTTCCATTTTTAGCTACCTTTACAGAATAAGCATGATCTGATTTGTCTTGGCCAAATTCGCTTTCCCATAAAATATCTCCATTATGGTCAACCTTTGTTAAATAAAAGTCAGACCAGCCTTTGCTCCAATCTCCATTATAACCAGCGATTAAGTATCCACCTTTTGTTTCTTGTACTTCAAATCCTCTTGCATAATCTCTTCCTGAAAATGTTTTTGTCCAAATTTCTTCACCAGATAGGTTTACTTTTGTCATGTAAACTTCTGTTATGCCTGAGAAAAAGTTGATTTTTGTTCCAGCTATAATAAAGTTTCCATCTGTTGTCAATTGAACTGATAAAGGTTTAATATCAATTCCAGCTTCTGCCCCAGGTAACCATTTAGACCATTCAACTTCATTATTTGTTTTATTGATCTTTACTATTTTTCCAACCATGTTCAAGGTTTGTGGATTACTTCCGTATCCTACAATAATATATGAATCGCCTAATTCTAAACCTGATGTACCTCTTTCAATTCCGAAGTTAACTATTGGTTTATTGAAAGAATTTTTTCCGGATTTTGATATGATCATGTCATAATCGTAGCTGAAAGAATTAGATGACCCTATTGAAACTAATCCTTCATCATGAGATTCAAACCCCCAAAGAGCCCAGTCGTTATTTCTTCCTCCAGAAACTGATGAGTCTAATATCTTACCATTTAATCCAATTTTCATAGTTAGCATATCTTCTGTAATATCTTTTGGATTAGTATAACCAAATAAGTAAACCCCATCATTTGTTGCATCAGCATAGAAAATTTGTTGTTCTCCATTCATTGGATAGACTCTTCCCCAATCAAGTAATGGAGCTGCTATAACTGCTAATGCTGATAAAATCATAAATACCATAATTAACTTTGACTTCATTCTTATCCCTCCTACCTAATAAAAAATAATATCCATAGTAATTATAACATAAAAAAAGAAAAGAAGTACAAAAAAACTAAAAAAAAGATAAATTAAAGATTTTTTAATATGCTTTTGAAATTTTCTATTTTTTCTTTGGAAGTATCTTTTATTATTATTATATGCTGACTTTTTTGAATTGAAAAAAGATTAACGTAATAATTATTAATAGAATTTATTATTTCTTCTGGTACATTTTCTATATAGTCATTTAATGAATTCAAAGAATTATCAAAATAATTCGTCCTAATTTCCTTTATACATTCAGAATTAAGTTGCAATTTTTCCAAAAGATCTATATGGTTATTGTCTATATCGATTTTGTCTGTAAAAACAAAATTCATATTTTTTAAAGAATAAAAAACCACATAATTAGGAAGTTGTAGAACATTATAATATTTTAAATACACATTTTTAAATGCATTTAAAGGGATTTCTTCTTTGGACTTTTTTAAAAAATCGTTCTCAAAATCCTTTTTTGCTAATAATTGGATTATAAACTTTTCTGGATCTTTTTCAAAATTATCTTTATAAACATAATTTAGCGAAGATATATTTTTCATCAAAGAATTACCATAATCTATATTTGTTTTGAAAATAACAAAAATGCAAAAAATATAAAAAAGTGAGGATATAATAAAAATATAATTAAAAAACGCTTTAGAGTAACCTTTATAAACATAAATATTTGAATCTAAAAAATCTATAGTACTAAAGAAGTAAATATCGCTTAAAGTTGATTTTTCATAAAATTCCTCAATATCTTTGGCATTGACTGGCAAAAATTCTAAATTTAAAAACTCAGATTTATTGATTATATTTAAAGAAGTGTTTAAGTATTGCAAGTTAATTTCATAAAGAATATATCCAATATATTCTCCAGTGAAAACGCCGGCTTTCATTTCTCTATTTTTCGTAGCTAAATAAAAATATTTTTCATCATCATTTATAAAAAAATTAGATACTGAAAAGTTGTTGTGTTCAGAAATATTGAAAATAGTTTTACTTGCTAAATCTATATTAACGGGGTCTATGTTATATGGAGATAATTGGTCATATGTCTTGTTATATATAAAAAAATTACTTAGATAGTCTTTAAAATAAATTTCATCTAAATAAGTTTTATATAAGTTGTGAAACTGAACATAAGTTTTTATGTTGTCAGATATCAATAAATTATTATTTAAAGCACTTATTTCTGCAACATTCATTAAACCTAATTGTCTATCCAAAATATTATTAATAGTCATAGAAATCATATCTGAAGACATGGCAAATAAATCATTTTGAATATGTTTTAAATAAAATTCAATTTGTTCTTTTTCATAGTTAAACTGGCTTCTATAAGTTTCTTTATAATTATTTTGAACCAGCACTATTATTGTCAAAATAATTATAAAGAAAGAAGTAAAAATAAGATAAAATACATATTTTTTCTTTTTGATATACATCACCCCCTTTTATTATATATTGATTATAACAAATAATAACATATAAAAATAGTGCGGCTTAATAAGCCGCACCTGAACTACTATTTATTATTGTTGACTTTTATTGTCGTCTTCTGGTTCTTGGTAATCTGTATAATCTTGAGCATTTTGCTGAGGACCAGCTTCTGGACCTGGTTGTCCTTGTTGTCCATATATATGTTGACCGATTTTCATAGACTCTTGCTTTAATTCATCCATAACAATTTTAATTTTACCTATGTTATCTTCTGATAAAGCTTCTCTCAATTCTTTGATTTTTTCTTCTACGGGACCTTTAATATCTTCAGGGACTTTATCTCCACTTTCATTTAACAATTTTTCTGTCTGATAGGCTAAATCTTCAGCTTGGTTTTTTAATTCAATTTCCTCTCTCTTTTTCTTATCTTGTTCTTCATATTCTTTTGCATCCTTTATCATTTTTTGTATTTGCTCAGGATCCATTTTTTGTCTTCCTGAAACGACCATAGATTGTTTTTTGCCCGTTCCTTTGTCTGTAGCGGATACATTTACAATTCCATTAGAATCAATATCAAAAGTTACTTCTATTTGAGGTACACCTCTTGGGGCTGGTGGTAGTCCCGTTAATTTAAAATCACCTAAAAAGAAATTATCTTTTGCAAGTGATCTTTCCCCTTGATAAACTCTAACTTCAACTTCAGGTTGATAATCTACTGCAGTTGTAAAAGTTTGTGATTTTTTAACAGGGATTTTAGTGTTTCTTTCGATTACAGGTTGAACTAAACCACCTTTTACTTCAACACCTAACGACAAAGGAGTAACATCAACTAATACAAGATCTTTATCTGAGTTCCCCGTCATGATTGCTGCTTGTACGGCAGCGCCCATAGCTACTGCTTCGTCTGGGTTAACTCCTTTATTAGCTTCTTTGTTGAAATAAGATTTAACCAATTTTTGAACTGCTGGAATTCTTGTTGATCCACCAACTAATAGAATATCATCAATTTCATTTTTAGAAAGCCCGGAATCTTTAAGAGCATTTTCTATTTGCGTTTCTGTTGACTTAACTAAATCTCCAATTAAATCTTCAAATTTAGCTCTTGAAACTTTCTTTTCTAAATGAACTGGTTGACCATCTACAACAGTTATAAATGGTAAATTAATTTCAGTTTCAAATTTTGTGGATAATTCTATTTTTGCGGATTCTGCCGCTTCTTTTAGTCTTTGAAGAGCTTGTTTGTCTTTTGACAAGTCTACTCCATTATCTTTTTTGAATTCTGATACTAAATAGTCAATTAATCTTTGATCAAAATCGTCTCCACCTAAAGTGTTATTTCCAGATGTTGATACAACTTCAATTATGTCATCACCAATGTCTAAGATAGAAACATCAAAAGTACCTCCACCCAAGTCGTAAACTATTACTTTTTTGTCGCCTTCAGCGGATTTATCCATTCCAAAAGCAATACTTGCAGCTGTTGGCTCGTTTATAATTCTCAACACTTCTAAGCCTGCGATTTCTCCTGCTTCTTTAGTTGCTTGCCTTTGTGCATCATTAAAATATGCAGGGACTGTGATTACGGCTTTTTTAATTTTTCCGCCTAAATAATCTTCGGCATCTCGAACTAATTTTTTCAAGATATACGCTGATATTTGTTGTGGTGTATACTCTTTTCCTTCTATATTAACTGTATAATCTTCTCCCATGTGTCTTTTGATTGATCTGATAGTGTTGTCAGAATTTAATACAGCTTGTCTTTTAGCTGGTTCACCTACTATTATTTCTCCATCTTTGGAAAATGCCACAATTGATGGAGTAGTTCTTTTACCTTCTGAGTTTGAAATAACTTCAACATTTCCATCTGGTTTCATCCATGAAATTGCTGAATTTGTTGTTCCTAAATCAATTCCTACTACAAATTCTTTTTGACTCATTAGAATACCTCCTCGTTTATTATTCATTCATTTATATTATACTCAAAAAATAAATAAAATTCAAGCTTTTAAATTATTATAGAAAAACCATAAAATAGTTTAATAAAGATATATATAGAAGTATAAATATAAAAGAAAACAAATCTTATATCACTTGTAATGTAAGAGTGAAAAAATATTCTAAAAAATAATAGGAAATAAGAAAAGAGTTCTATATTATCTATAGAACTCTTTTCTTCTATCTTTTAGGATGTTGTTAAATTTATTAATGTTTTTATCTCGCGACTCTAAAAGGTTTAAATTAAAAGTTTTTACAATATCTCCTTTTTTTTCATATCTTTCGATTATGTTTCCTTTTGGATCTGTAATTTGGCTCATACCAGTAAATTCATATTCAATATTTTTATTTTTTTCGACTCCCCACCTATTTGATGTTGCAATGAACAATCTATTTTCTAATGACCTTATTTTATTAGCTTCTTGGCAATAAGGTAATACAAGGTTTGAAGGGTGAACTATTAGCTCCGCTCCTAATACATTCAATGTTCTGAACGATTCTGGGAAAATCCAATCAAAACAAATTGCCATACCAACCTTATAACCTTTGAAATCCTCTACAAAAAATCCATCCTCCCCAGGGGTAAAAAACAATTTTTCTCTGTTAAAAAGATGAATTTTTCTATAAATTGAATAACTACCGTCAGATTTAATAAAAATTGAAGAATTATAATATTCGTTATTATATTTCTCGTTAAAACCAAACACAATATTTTTATTCTTTTTAACAGCAAAATCTCTAACAGTATTTATTGAATATGCACTATCCTCTCCAGCAGTTTCGCTTGTTTTCTCAACTTCTTCTTTGTCTGTATAAGCATAACCAGTAAAAGCCATTTCTGGTAAAACTATCAAATCTTCTTCTGTATCATTTACCATTTTTAAAGCTTTTTCGACATTAGATTTTATTTGGAAAAGCTCTGGGCGAAATTGAACTAAACTAACTCTCATTTATATACACCTCCTTATTGGTAATTATCATATCCAATCTTTGATCATGTTTTTCAATTGGCAAATTATCTACTACTTGTAAATCAAAAGATATTCCACATAGAATTGTCTTATAATTTATGTTTTCTATAAACCTATCATAAAATCCTCCTCCGTAACCTATTCTATATAAATAAGGGCTGAAAGCTACTCCAGGAATTAAAAACATGTCGATTTCATTTTCGAATCTATCTTCTGTTGGTTCCATAATTCCAAAATTCCCTTTAACAAAATGATCCAAAGAAGAAGCTTTATGAAATTTCATAGTTTTCCCAAGAGTTTTTGGAAAAAGAAAATTTTTCTGTAATTTATACTTATTAAAAAGGGGTAAAAGATTTACTTCTTTTTTAAAAGGGTAATACATAGCTATATTTTCTGAATCTTTAAAGATAGTTAAGTTTTCTATTTTTTTTGAAATGATCTTTGATTTTATAGAAACTTCTTGGTCTGATAAAAGTACCCTTTTTTCTATAATTTGTTTTCTTAATTTTTTTTTGTCCATATAATCACTCCTAAAAATTCCTTATGATATAATTAATGTGTATGCTTTTATTTTAACATAAATGGATAAAATAATGAGAGGATGATTTTTTTGAAATTGGATTTGCATATGCACTCTACAGCTTCTGATGGAACATGTAATTATGATGAAATAATAAATATTGCTATAAATAAAAATATAGAGATAATTTCAATTACTGATCATGATAATATAAATATACAGAAAAATGCTTTAGATTATTGCGAAGATAAAAAAATAAAATATATTCCAGGTGTAGAAATATCGACTGATTATGAAAATATGCTTGATGTTTTAGGGTATGGAATAGATTTAAACGAGACCAAATTAAATGAAACTTTGGAAGAAATTCAAGGCTACAGGACAAAAAGAAATGATTTAATGGTAGAAAGATTAAATGATCTTGGTTTTGAAATAGAGCTGTCTGAAATAAGAAAAGTCGCTGGCAGCGACATAATAGGCAGGCCACACATAGCAAGAGTGTTAATGAATAAAGGATATGTGGATACAATGGAAGAAGCTTTTAATATTTACCTTGGCAATAATAAAAAAGCCTTTATCCCAAAAATTAAGCTAAAACCAGAAAAAGCGATTGAACTTATTACCAATGCAGGCGGAAAAGCAGTGTTAGCACACCCAAAATATATTACAAAATCAGAACAAAAATTAAATCAATTAATTAAAAAATTTAAACTATATGGTTTATGGGGGATTGAGGTATATTACAGCAAACATAAAAAAAATGATATTGAAAGGTTTAAAAATATAGCCTTAAAAAATGATCTTTATATTACCGCAGGGAGTGATTTTCATGGAGATAACAAACCAGATATAAATCTGGGAATGGAAGTAGAAGACGATTTATTGGTAGAATCTATAAAATGTTTATTGAAAAGATGAGGGGGATCATCTATGAATTTGAATTATCCAGTAATAGTTTTAGGGCAAAAAGGTATGATAGATAAATATGATGAAAATAGTATGGAAGGCCTTTTAAAGTCAATAGAATATGGTGCGGATGGGGTTACAATAGATGCAATGAAAATAGCAGATAACAATATAATCATATGCAATCCAAATTCTTCAAAAGCTTTAAAAAAAGATTTAAAAAATTTGACGACTAAAGAAATAACTAAAATGAAATTTACTAACAATCAAAAAATCCATTCTTTAGAAAAGGCATTTATGGAATTACCATCTGATACTTTAATAAATATAAATGTTTATGAAGAAGACGCTATAACCAATATTATAGGTATGATCAATACTTTAGATGTATCTAATAGAACAATGCTTTCGACAGATAATATAAATATAATAAAGTATCTTTCTGATCTAAACAACGATTTTTTTTACGCTTTTAGAGTTAAAGAAGAAAAAGTGATTAAAGAAGCTTTAGAATTGAAAGATGATTTAAGATTTTATTCGATAAATATAGATTATGAAGAAATAAAAAAATGTGGTTTAGATAAATTTAAAAATGAAATATCGGTAATTCAAGAAGAAAGTCTCAAAATAATGATTGAAAATTTTAATGATTGTTCAAAATTGGAAGATCTTAAAAACTATGTAGACATTCTTGAAACAAGAGAGATAAATAATTGTATAGAGATACTTGAAAAAATTTATTAAAGGAGTGAAGACATGTTTCCAAGACTTGTAATAGACTTAGCCAAAGTAAAGAATAACTCGAAAAATGTAGTTGAAAAATGTCATTCGTTAGGGGTAGAAGTTGCAGGAGTAACAAAAGTAATGTGCGGTATGCCTGAAATTGCTGAAGCCATGATTGAAACAAATATAGATATGATAGCTGACGCAAGGATGCAGAACATAAAAAAGCTAAAAGGAAATGGTATAAAAAAAGATTTTTTATTATTAAGAATCCCCATGATTTCTGAGTTAGATGAATTGATTGAAAATGTAGATATAACTTTGATAAGTGAACTAAAAACTATAAAAATTTTAGGTGAAAAGGCTCTGGCTAAAAATAAAAAACAAAAGATAATATTTATGATTGATTTAGGAGATTTGAGAGAAGGAGTTTGGTATAAAAACGCAGTTGAAAACATAGAAAAAATAATCGAAATTCAAGGGATAGAATTAATAGGGATAGGGACAAATTTAGGTTGTTTTGGAGGAGTTTTGCCAACTCTCGAAAAAATGAACATGCTTGTTGATATTAAAACAGAAGTAAAAGAAAAACTAAATTTTGAATTGAAATATATATCTGCTGGAAGCACAGCTGCATTACCCCTTGTAGAAAATAAAGATTTACCTAAAGAAATAAATCATTACAGATTGGGAGAATCTATTCTTTGCGGTACTGATGTCACTAACAATAGAAAAGTCCCTGGGGCATATCAAGATGCAGTATATTTAGAAGCCGAAATAGTAGAAATAAAAGAAAAGCCATCTATGCCTGAAGGGGAAATAGGGCTTGATGCTTTTGGAAGAAAACCTCATTTTGAAGATAAAGGTTGGAGAAAAAAATGCATACTTGCAGTAGGCGAACAGGACATAGACCCAGAAGGGTTAATACCCATTAACAAAGATATAGAGGTGCTACATGCAAGTTCAGATCATACAATTATAGATATTACCGAATGCAAAAGTGATTACAATATAGGAGATATAATTAGGTTTAAACTAAGTTATTCTGCACTGTTAAAAGCAACAACAAGTCAATATGTTGAAAAGATTATAATTAATCAATAAAAAATTAAACTCAAAATATAAGAAATCGCAGTTGAAACAATGAAAATGAAAAGAGTAAAATAAGCTTTTTGGTCTATAGATTTTATTTTTTTATCATCCTTATTTAACCCTTTTCTAATTTCTTTAGCTGCATCCCAAAAGTAAGATATGGAAACGATCAACATTACAATTGAAAAAATAAAAAGACCATTTATAATATATAACATTAAAATCACCTCAAAATATTATAACATAAGGAGGCAAAAAATGGACTCATTATCTTTGAATCCTCCTCATTCTATTGAAGCAGAAGAATCTGTTATAGGTAGTATATTGATGGATCCAAATATTTTAGAAGACGTATTAGAAGAAGTTAGGTACAGCGACTTTTATCTCGAAAAACATAAAATAATTTTTAAAACTATTGAGCAGCTTTTTTCAGCAGCGCTACCAGTTGATACAGTAACTCTAATAGATAAAATGAGGAATTTAGGAATATTGGAAAAAGTTGGTGGAGAAGAAACCTTAATAAACCTGGCACAAGCAGTCCCAACTACTGCAAACATCATGTACTATGCAAATATAGTCAAAGAAAAGGCTTTATTGAGAAATCTAATACAAGCATCTTCCGAAATTGTTGAATCTGTTAGAACTGTAGGAGATGCAAAAGAGATATTGGAGTTTGCCGAAAAAAGAATTTTTTCTATAGCAGAAGCCAGGGCTACAAGAACATATGAATCTCTATCGTCCATAGTTCCTAATGTTGTAGACCAAGTAGTTGAACTGAAAAACAAGTATCGTAGAGGCGAACTTGGTTTGGTTACCGGTATACCAACTGGTTTTTCTTCTTTAGATAGCATTACGTCTGGATTTCATAAATCTGATTTAATAATTATAGCTGCAAGACCTTCAATGGGAAAATCATCTTTTGCATTAAACTTAGCAACCAACATGAGTCTAAAGCATAATGTGGGTGTTGCAATATTTTCTCTTGAAATGTCAAAAGAACAGTTAGCTAATAGAATCATTTGTTATCAGTCGAGAGTTGATTTGCAAAAAGTTAGAACTGGACAAATTTCTGATGATGAATGGAGTATGATTACACAAGTTGCTGGTGATTTAACTGATTCCAGTTTGATTTTGGATGATGAGCCCGGATTAGATTCCAGATCGTTGAGAGCAAAAGCGAGAAGAATAAAAAGAGAATACGATATCCAAGTTCTAATCATAGATTATTTACAGTTAATGTCGGGAAAATCAGGTAATAATGAAAACAGGCAACAAGAGATTTCGGAAATATCCAGGTCATTGAAATTATTGGCGAGAGAATTGAATATAACAGTTATAGCTCTATCACAATTATCCAGAGCTGTTGAACAGAGAGAAGACAAAAGGCCAAGATTAAGTGATTTGCGTGAATCTGGAGCTATAGAGCAAGACGCTGACCTTGTAATGTTTTTGTATAGAGATTCGTATTACAAAAGAAGAGGAGAAGGCGACGAAAAACTTGTTTTAAACGAAGTTCACGAATCAGAATTAATAATAGGAAAACAAAGAAACGGACCAGTTGGAACTGTTAAATTCATGTTTAACCCGAGATTGGCTTCGTTCTTTGAAATAGACAGAAAACATGAATAACCTTCAAAGGGGGGTTTAGATGGAAAATATGGAAAGTAAGATATTAAATTTATTGAAAAAAAATAAAATGATACAAAAAGAGATTTATCAAAAACTGAATGCCATTAAAAAAGACGAAAAAAAGAAAATTAGAAGAGCCTTAAATGAACTACTTGAAAGTGGACAAATATATAAAGATTCAAGGAATAGATACAATATGCCAGATGAAGATACTACTATAGGTATAATTGAATTTATCAAAAGTGGGAACATGGGTTTTGTTAAAAGAGAAGATGGGACAGAAATAGCTATCCCAGTTGAGAGAAGCAAAAACTCTTTACACGGTGACAAAGTATTAGTTCAAAAAAAAGGTAAATGGAGAGACTTAGATGCTGGAGAAGTTGTAAAGATTCTCGAGAGAAACCTTGAAAAAGTTGTTGGTAGGTTTGAGAAAAAGAAAATGTTTGGTTTTGTCGTTCCAATAGATGGAAAAATAAACACAGATTTTTATATAGCTCCAGAAGACATGAAAAATGCCAAAGATGGTCAAATTGTTGAAATAGAAATAAAAAATTATGGAAAAACTACAAAAAATCCAGAAGCTAAAATAATAAGAGTTATTGGAGATGAAGGAGACCCATCAGTTGATATCCCTATAGTTCTTTCAAAACATGATCTTCCTGAACCAGGAGAATTTCCTGATTCTGTCATGAAAGAAGTGGAAAAAATTCCCCCAAAAATTTCTAAAGAAGAGAAAAAAGGTAGAGAAAGTTTTGTGGGTCAAAATATATTTACAATAGACGGGGAAACTGCAAAAGATTTTGATGATGCAGTTGGTATAAAGAAAACTAAAAATGGTAATTACAAATTAGGTGTCCATATAGCTGATGTATCTCATTATGTTAAAGAAAATTCAGAGTTAGACAAAGAAGCTTTAAACAGAGCAACCAGTGTTTATTTAATAGATACAGTAATACCAATGTTACCTCATGAATTATCCGATTGGATGTGTTCTTTGGTAGAAGGTGAAGAAAGATTAACCATGTCACTGGAAATGGAAATTGATAAAAATGGAAATGTTGTTGATTCATCTATAAACAACGGTTTAATAAAAAGCGTAAAAAGATTAACTTATACCGAGGTAAACGAACTTTTATCAGACAACCCTTCCAAAGAAATAGAAGAAAAAATTGGATTTTTAAAAAAAGACTTAGAAACAATGATAGAGCTGATGGAAATATTGAGAAATAACAGAAAAGAAAGAGGTTCTATTGTTGACATGGAAAGTGGAGAAGTATATTTTAAATTCGATGAAAATGGCAATGTTGAAGATATAATTCCTGTAGAAAGAGGAATATCAGAGAAAATGATAGAGGAATTCATGATAAAAGCAAATGAAACAGTTGCTGAATATTTTGATGCACAAGATTTGCCTTTTATATACAGAGTTCATGAAGACCCAGATCCAGAAATGATCATTCAATTGAAAAATTATTTGGAAATGCTTGGCATGAGAGTCAAAATGCCTTTAAATATGCATCCAAAAGCTTTACAACAAATTGTTGAAAACACAAAAGACCATCCTTTAGCTGATTCAATTCAAAGGTTACTCATAAAATCCATGAAAAGAGCTATATATTCTAATGAAAACATAGGACATTTTGGGCTCGCATCTATGTCTTATACTCATTTCACTTCTCCGATTAGGCGATATCCTGATCTTATCGTTCACAGACTATTAAAAAAATTTATAGAAAGTAAAGGTACTTTAAAAAAATCTGACATAGAAAAATATCAGAAAAAATTACCAGAAATAGCAGATCAATGCTCAAAACAAGAAAGAGTTGCTGATAAAGCAGAGTGGGATTTAAGAGATATGAAAAAAGTCGAATACATATCAAATCATATAGGGGAAGAATACGAAGTATATGTTACTGGAGTGACAAAGTTCGGCCTCTTTGTTGAAATACCTAAAAAGATGATAAATGGATTAATACATATTTCAGAATTAAATGACTACTTTGAATACGATAGCGATCGAAATAGACTACTCGGACAAAAAACTGGAAAAATATACAGAATTGGCGACAAGTTAAAAGCAGTCGTTATGAAAGCTAATAAAATTGGAACAGAAGTAGATTTTGCCCCAGCAGACAATGCCAAAGAAATTGAAAAAAGACTTAAGAAAAAATACCCAAATACAAAGGTTAAAATAAACAGAAACAAAAAAATAAATAAATAAGATTATAAAAAAGAGAGATTCTAATAAGTGAATCTCTCTTTTATTATTTTTAAAATATAAATCATTTAAAACGATTAACTAATCTTTTTGTTTTTAAAATCTCCAACTAATCTTCCGTTATCCAATTGCAATATTCTTTCGGAATATTTTCTAATAAGCTTTTCATTGTGATTAATCATTAAAACAGTAATTCCCATATTTTTATTAATATAAGTTGTTAGATTCATTATTTTTTCTGCCATTTTCGGATCTAAAGCCGCAGTATGTTCATCTAATAATAAAATATCGGGTTTAGATATAGAAGCGATAATAAGAGACAAAGCCTGTTTTTGCCCTCCTGAAAGTTCTTTCACTTTTGTTTTCAATCTTTTATCTAATCCAATATCCAAATTTTTTAACAAGTCTAATCCTTTTACTTTCCCAAATTTTAAAAGTCTTCTACCTTTTTTCGATCCAAGCATTAAATTTTCTTCAATAGTTAGATCGGGGAAAACACCGCTATCTGGGTTTTGATAAACTATGCTGATGTTTTTTAATATCTTGTAAGAGGGTATTTTATAAGTATTTTTTTCATCTAAAAAATAGTAACCATGTTCTGGTTTTATATCTCCTGTCAATACTTTGAATAAAGTTGATTTTCCAGAACCATTTGATCCTGTTACTGTTATTAATTCACCCTTTTTGAACTTAAATGAAAAATTTTCTAAAGCGATTTTTTCATTCACCTCGCCCTTATTATAAATGACTTTAATCTCTTCAAGCTTAACCATTTTTTTACCTCCTCATTTCTAAGACCTATCATCAAAATTATAAATATTGAAGTTAATAGCTTCATATCTCCAGGGTTAAACCCTATTTTGTATCCATATTTCATTACCAGTGCAATTACAAACTGATAAATAATTCCCCCAATAAAGGCGCATAATAAATTGTATAAAATATTCAGCTTGCCTAAAACTATTTCTCCAATAATAACAGCTGCTAAAGAAGAAACAACAATCCCTTGTCCCATATTTACATCAGAAAACCCAGAGTAAATCGCAAAAAAACCACCAGCTAAACCAGGAAAAAAATTTCCAAGAAATAATCCAGTGTAACTAAAAATATTGGGATTCATGCCAAGATTTTTAATGCCTTCTTTATTGTTTCCAAACCCCCTAAGAGCAAGTCCAAATTCTGTTTTAAAGAGTAAATATAGTAAAAAAATAATAATTGAAGATATAAATAACAAAAAATAAATGTCAATTGAAAAAACGTTTGTAAAGTTTTCATTTTTTTGAAGTTCATTACTAACTAACGATTCAGTGTTGTTTGTATCTTCAAATAAAAAATCCAATTTTGTCTGTTCTTCATAAATTACCTCTTCACCGTAGCTTTCTTTTGGTACTGAAATGTTTGGACCGTCCATAATTCTTAAATTAATTGAATATAACATAGTCATAATTAAAATACTTGCAAGAAGACTATGCATATTAAATTTATTATACAAAAAAGCTGTAAAAAGCCCAGCAATACCAGAGGCCAAAGCCCCCAACAAAATTGCAAAAGGTAGTAAAACATTTGCATAAAGTAGGCTGATAGTTACAGCCGCACCAAGGACATAAGATCCATCAGGCGTTAAATCTGGTAAATCTATAACCCTAAATGATATGAAAACTCCGAGCGCAGCTAACGATGCAATCAATCCCTGTTCAAAAATACTTATTATATCCATATTAAAACTCCTTATTCAATAATATCTGCATTATCTATTAATTCATCTGGAATGTTTAAGTTAAAAGCTTTTGCTCTTTCAAGGTTTAAGTATAATAAAAGAGCATTTCCTGGCATAAAAGTAGATTCGATCTCAGAGATTTTTTCCCCATTAATAATTCTTCTTACAATTTTTCCAGTTTCAATACCCAAGCTTTTGTAATCAAAGCCAAAACCTATAACTGAAGAAGCCTTTGCAATATCAATGTCTCCTGATATTACAGGAATTTTCTTTTCTTTCATTTTTTCTGATAAAAGTTCAATAGAAGAAGCAACAAGGTTGTCTGTAAAAAGATAGAAAATATCGACTTCATCACTTCTGGAATTTATTCCAGTTATCAATTCATTAATATTACTTCCTGAAATTTCAATAGTATTTAAACCTAATTCTTCACTATATTTATTTGCCAATTCAACAATTTTTTTAGAATTAATCTCACCCGTATTGAAAAGTAATCCGATATTTTTTGCTTCTGGAAAATATTTTTTTATAAGATTCATATGTAATTCAACTGGCAACATATCAGAAATTCCAACAATATTTCCTGAATTCAAACCCATTTTCGGAATTAAACCTGCGGCTACCGGATCTGTTACTGCAGTAAACACAATAGGTTTGTTTTTAATAGAATTCGCTGCAGCTTGTGCTGAAGGAGTTGCTATAGCAACAATTAAATCAGAATCATTGTTAAATTTTTTTGCTATCTGAGTAGCATTTTGAAAAGACCCTTGTGCTATTTGGTGATCGTAAACTAAATCCATATCAGATAATTCTTCTTTTAGCCCTTCAAAAACAGCGTCTAAAGCAGGATGTTCAACAATTTGAGTTACTCCTATAGTCAATGAAAAAACTTGTACTACAAATAAACTAAAAACCAAAAATACCCCAAAAAATCTCTTTTTCATAAAAAACACCTCCGGAAAATTTTAATAAAAAAGGGTGTCTGCAAAATAAATGCAGACACCCAAAATTGTTTTTGTTCTCCTTATGTACCCATGACAAAACAGGTACCGGACAGACAAAATTGAGTGTCATTCCCGTACCAATAATAAGCAAAAAATCTATTTATTTTTAAAGAATTATGATTACACATTAAAATCACCTTTTTCCTTTTAAATTGTTTTTATTATATCACCTTAATTTTATATTGTCAAATAATTAATTTAATTTTACAAAAATTAATATATAATTCTCTTGGAGGTGGTGTGATGAGTAATATCAAAATAGATAATATGAAAAAAGAGCAATTAATAGAGGAAATAAAGAAGTATTTTTTTAATGAATCTGGAGAAGACATAGGCAATTTAAGGGCAAGAATGATTTTAGAGTTTTTTATAGATACAATAGGACCAACAATATATAATCAGGGGGTTAGTGATGCTCATAATTATATGAAAAATAAATTAGATGAAGTCTTTGAATTAGAAGTATATAGAAAGAGATAGCGATTCTTTTGAATAGCTATCTCTTTAATTTAAGATTAAAATATATTTTTTTAAATAAAATTAATATTTTTTAAAATAACTAAAAATTACTATAATATAAATGTGGTAAAAATTAATAAACTATGAGGGAGGGTATAAAATGACAAAACAAGAACGTAGCTGGGTGTTATATGATTGGGCTAATTCAGCTTTTTCAATTGCGATAACAACAGCTATTTTTCCGCTATTTTTTAAATCTTATGCTGCTGCTGACTTACCTAATAATATTTCTACTGCCTACTGGGGTTATTGGAACTCTTTAGCTACATTTATAATTGCTATTTTAGCCCCTATTTTAGGGACAATTGCTGATTACAAAAATCGAAAAAAACGGTTTCTAATATTTTTCTGGATAATGGGAATATTAGGGACAGGAATGCTTTCACTGATAAACGAAGGTCAATGGGTGATGGCGTTGTCCATATATGTTATTTCTTTAGTAGGATTTTCCGGGGCAAACATATTTTATGATGCTTTCCTTGTTGATGTAACAACAGATGAAAGAATGGACTGGGTTAGTTCAAGTGGTTTTGGATGGGGGTATTTAGGAAGCACAATTCCTTTTATTATCAGTATAGTTTTTATTTTAAACCCCTCTATAATTGGTTTGTCTGGAGATGTAGCAGCACAGAAATTCTCATTTATTATTACTGCAGTATGGTGGGGGGTATTTACAATTCCATTGATTTTAAATGTGAAACAGAAAAACTTTATTCCTCCATCTAAAACACCAATAAAAGATGGATTTCAAAGGTTGGCAAAGACCATTGGGAATATAAAAGAAAATAAAAACACATTCATATTCTTAATTGCATATTTCTTCTATATCGATGGTGTTGGTACTATAATTAAAATGGCAACTTCGTATGGTGCTGATGTAGGAATAGCTTCTGATGATCTATTGATTATTTTGCTTGTAACACAATTTGTGGCTTTCCCTTTTGCACTTATTTATGGAAAATTAGCTAAAAAAGTATCAGCAAAATTCATGCTTTTTATTGGGATATTGATTTATATAATATTGACTACATATGCTTATTTTATTAATTCGACACTTGATTATTGGATACTTGCTATGTTGGTTGCTTCCTCTCAAGGTGGGATTCAAGCTTTAAGTAGATCTCTTTATGGTAAATTGATACCAAAAGAAAAATCTGCAGAATTTTATGGATTTTACAATATATTTGGTAAATTTGCTGCGGTAATGGGACCATTTTTAGTAGGTTTTTTCTCCCAAGTATCAGGAAGTTCAAGAACAGGAATATTTAGTATTGTAGTATTGTTTATCATAGGAGGAATTGTTTTAACACAAGTAAAAGAAAGAAAAGTATAAATATAATAAAATAGCCTTACCCTTAATTTCTTAAGGGTAAGGCTATTTTTAATTGTATTCTTTCAGTTTTTCTTTTAAATTTCTTTCGTGTTTTCTTGCAGATTTTTCATGCAGAAACTTAAATAAAATAGTTAGTACAATAAACCCAAAAACTAAATTAACAATTCCAGCGATAAACAGCCCAAATTGGGTTGTGAAACCAGTTATTAAAAAGCCTACAAACGCTACAGAAGCAACAGTTGTTGCATACGGCATTTGAGTTTGGACATGATCGATGTGATTACATCCAGCACCGGTACTTGAAAGAATTGTTGTGTCTGAAATAGGAGATGCGTGATCACCATAAATTGCACCAGAAAGCACAGAAGCTACCAATGGAACAATCAAATCAATTCGCCCAGTGCTTGCAGCCATAGGCACTGCAATAGGGATTAAAATACCAAAGGTTCCCCAGCTTGTACCAGTTGAAAAAGAAACAATTGCTGCAGTTAAAAAGAAAAGAGCCGGCATTATTTCTATAGGGAAATTATCACTTGCTAAGCTAACTAAATACTCTCCAGTCTTTAGATCACCCCTTATAATTGCCCCAATAGTCCAAGCAAGAATAAGTATTTCTAATGCAGGAAGCATCATTTTAAACCCTTTCCAAGCCAATTCTGGAATCTCTTTTAGGTTAATGGTTTTTCTTATAGTAAACCAAGATAATGTAAAAATCAAAGTAATCACCCCACCCCAAAAGAGTGCAAAAGCAGAATTCATATTTTCAAAAGCAACTGCCAAGTTATTTTCTCCACCGAAGAGAGCATAACCGCCTGTGTATAACATAAACATTATTATTGAAAAGATCAAAATTACAATAGGTAAAACTAAATCAATTACCTTTCCTTTTGAATCAGGTTCAACATCGTTTTGTATGTTGTTTGCTACTTTTTTATCTGAATTGAATAAATCTCCCTCTGAAACAGCTATAAATTCATGTTCATACATAGGACCATAATCATAGTTTTTCCAAATAATCATAATAACCATAAATATTGTTAATATAGCATATGAATTAAAGAAAATTGATGATAAAAATACATTATAAGGATTTAAATTAGCTAAAACTCCGGAGCCAACTCCAGATTGCGTTAATTGTGAAATAACTTCTGCTACCCAACTTGAAATGGGTGCTAATATGCATATTGGAGCAGCAGTAGAATCTATAATATAAGCCAATTTTGCCCTTGAAACATTGTATTTATCAGTAACTGGTTTCATAACAGTACCAACTGTTAATGAATTAAAGTAATCATCTAAAAATATCAAAACACCAAGAATAAATGTAGAAAAAGAAGCTCCTTTTCTAGTTTTAATTTTTTTTGATGCCCAGTTTCCGTAAGCAACTGCACCGCCAGCTCTTGATATTAACGCTACCATAAAACCGAGAATTACTAAAAATAATAGAATGAATAAATTCCAGCTTTCATTAAAAGATTCTAAAGATCTTAAATTTGAAAACTCAACATTTTCCCAAATCAAATTGACTATTTTAACAGCTGCCTCCCAAATATGCCCCTGAGTTACTATCAATGCACCAGTTACAATTCCAGCAAAAAGAGAAATTAAAACTTTTTTTGTTAAGAATGCCAATCCAATTGCAACTAATGGTGGTAATAATGACCAAATTCCATAATCCATAAAAACAACTCCTCATATTTAGATTAATAAAAAAATGCGCTTCTCGGTGGAGAAGCGCACAATATTTTTTATTGTGTGGCAAACGGCACTCCACATTATAATGTGACAGTCGTAAAGATATTATCCCTACGCCCAGAAAACAACAATTGAGGTTGCTATTTTCTTCGGCAACTTTACCTTTCATCTTTCAATTTCCTCAAAAATAAAGAAAAGATTACTAATTAAAGCTGCAGCCTCCGTTTTGACAAAAATATTCACTTAATCGAAAATAGTATATCATAATAAGTTCTTATAATATTTAATTATATGTAAAAATAAACAAAAAATATCCTTGCAATTATATCTCTTTGTTAGGTATAATAAGATGTTATGATGCTTAAAAGAGGTGAGATTATGAAAGTTACTGAAATAGGTAGTAGGGGTTTAATGTTTGATTTTGAAGACGGGGAAACAACATTAGGCCAAACAATAGTTTATTTGATCAAAGGAGAGAAATATTTTTTCTTATGTGATACTCAAACGGGTTCTAAGCCCATGAGTTTAGTAAAAGATTATATAGAAGAAGAATTGAAAAATAAACAGTTGATTATTTTTAATTCTCATTATCACTGGGATCATATTTGGGGTAATGATTTTTTTGAAGATTCAATCATAGTCTCTCATTCAAAAGCAAGGGATAATATGATTGAAAATGCTGAAAAAGAGTTAAAAGAAAATTCAAAATTTGTTGAAGGCAAAATAAAAATAAAATATCCCGACATAACATTTGATAAAAAACTCTCTTTTGAAGATGAAGGTGTAGAGTTCATATACGCTCCAGGTCACACTTCTGGACATGCAATTTGTTATGACAAAAAAGAAAAAATAGTTTTTGTTGGTGATTTGGTTGAAGAACCAATCCCAATGTTGTTGGATAAAGACTTAGATGCATTTAGAAACTCTTTAGAGTACATTTTAACAATGAATGCGAATACCTATGTAACCACACATTCTTATATAGCTTCTGAAGAAATGGTCAATGTGAATCTACAATATGTAAAAGCGGTAATAGACAATAAAAAAACCCCAGAAAAAATATTAAAAAATTATCCAGATATTGAAACATTAGACAAGTTCAACAGAAATAATGTGATGATATTGAAATATGAAAATATTTTGAAAAATTCCAATAACAACTTTGATGGTGATAGATTTAGAGAAGAATTATACAAAGAAATGAAAATAGATAAATCTAAATACGATAGCACAGTAGAAATGATAGCTTCTATAGATAAAGACAAGTTAGAGAAAAAATTAAAAGAAAAGGTATAAAAAATCTACATTTTTAGCTTTCAATGGCTATACATAAATAATAAAAAAAGAAGGGAATTTATCCCTTCTTTTTTATACTTTAACGTATTTTTTTATATTAGATTCAGAATCAATTTTAGCTTCTATTAAAGATTTTTTACTTGTCATAATAGTTGTAACACCCGGGCCATGGCCCGCTTTTATACAATTGGAATGTACAATAACCCCTATAGAAACAGCACCTTTCAAATAAGTCCTACCATAAGAATTATCATGGTTTTCTATCATTACTAAATCACCGAAATTCAATTTATCTATACCAAGCCTTTTTATCTCTTCTTCATCAGAAGTCATAATGTCATAATCTCCGTTATAAGCACTAGCGCTTCCAACACCTGATCCCATTAAATGTGCAGGCACTTTACAAGCTACAGGAACAATTAATTTACCATCTTTTTCTTCTATTGGGATATTTTCAAATAAACCCGGATCTACATTCATGACTTTTATTTCAGGGTAGTAATCTGTCAAACGCAGTCCTTGACCAAAAGATCTAACTAATATCTTATCATCAATAGCCATCAAAAACATTTCTTCTTTATCAAAGTCAATTAAAGTATGTTCAATTCCACCATGGGAACCAGTTACAAAACCTTCTGCCCCTTTTGCCTCTCCTGAAACCACAATTGCTTTATTACCTATACAAGCCAAATTCATCAGAGCATCATTTTCTATTTTTTCTTCATTTCTTATTGAGACACCTGGCTCTACGTGGTCTCCTACTAAATCAAAAGCAGAATCTCCAACTCTAAAATTATAAGTTATGCCCCCTGTTGCAGGTAACATCATAGGTTCTCCATCATTGTTTACCCTATAATTCTTCCCCATTGGGTGATGAATCTTACCTTGAACAGATTGCATAACTAATTTTTCTTTGTTAGTTTTTAACATTCACATTCCCCCTTAAACAATAGTCATATAAATTAAATCATAAAATAATAAGGAATGCAAACTAAAATCAAACTATCGGTTGTATATTTTCTTCAGTAAAATCATCATCCAAAATATTCTTCATTATTTCAAATCCATTAGTGATCTGTTCTAAAGAAGTATCAGAAAAACTAATTCTGAAGGTGTTGTTCAAATTTTTATTTTCAGTATTAAAATACTTTTCTGGTAATAAAGAAACACCATTTATTCTACATTTATAAATAAAGTTATCAAAATTATGATTTTTTAATTTTAACCAGAAATAAACCCCACCTTTTGGTATAAAAACCATCTCGAAATATTTAGAATATTTTTCTATTAATTTCTTAGTGTGTAGAAATCTTTTTTTGAAAAGATCGTTTATTTTGTTTATATGTTTATCGTAGTCTCCATTTTTCAAATAAAGGTCAAAAGCCCTTTGGTTCAAACCAGAAGTAGAAATGTCAGAGGAATATTTTGTAGATATAATTTTTGTAGATAAAGATTTTGGGAAAACCATATATCCTAGTCTGAGCCCTGGCATAAAGATTTTTGAATAGCTTTTGATATAAATAACTTTATTATTCTTATCCAAGGATTTAAGGGATACAACATCTTCATTAAAATAGTTTAATTCAGAGATACAATCATCTTCAACAATGAAAAAATCATAGTTAACTGACATATCTATTAATCTTTTTTTACTCTCTAAATCCATAATCATTCCAGTAGGGTTCTGAAAATTTGGCATACAATAGAGAAAATTAATTTTATCTTTTTGTAAAAAATTTTCTAGTTCATCCAGGTCAATTCCATTTTTGGTTATATTAAAACTATGAATTTTTGCTTTTCTTTCTTTAAAAGAAGCGAGAGCACCAGAATAAGAAGGAGTTTCAATAGCAATAT
This sequence comes from Geotoga petraea, assembly GCF_900102615.1. Lineage (NCBI taxonomy): Bacteria > Thermotogati > Thermotogota > Thermotogae > Petrotogales > Petrotogaceae > Geotoga > Geotoga petraea. The sequence goes on from NZ_FMYV01000001.1 coordinate 470,680, forward strand.
TATCTCCTTCATTAATAAAAATTTTTGAAATAATATCTATAGCCTGTTGTGCGCCAGAAACTATTTGAATATCTTTATATGAACTATTCATATTTTTTGTTATCAAAAAGTCTGAAATGTGTTTTCTTAAAGATATATAACCTTGTGTATTTTGGTAATCAAAAGCCTTTCCTCCATCTCTATCCAAAACATGATTAATAGCATTTTTAAAATCTTCTATTGGAAAAAGATCATGACTCGGTGTTGCTGAAGCAAAATTTATGTTATTCTTCACGTTCATTTGAGTTGAATCAATTTTGTCGTTTACATAGTCATCATAATCTTCGTGAATTTTTATGTTTTTTGCAGAAGATACATAGCTACCACTACCAACTTTCTTATATATCAGTTTTTCTTCTTTTAGCTTTTCATAAGCTTTAACAACTGTAGATGGATTTAAACTATTTTCATCCGCCAATGTTCTTACAGCTGGTAATCTTGTGTTTTCTTTTAAATCATTTTTTAGAATTTTTTGTTTTAAAGACCTATAAACCTGTAAATACAAAGGTGTTTTAGATTTTCTTGAAAGATTTAGATTCATAATACCTCCTTGTGTACCACTACAATAATTAATAAACCATACATTGACAATACAATATAAAAGTGTGAGAATATCATTGTGTAATACAATTATATCAAAAAAAGGGGTGTGTTTTATGTTAAAAGATTTGCAAGAAAGATATAGATTGAATAAAAATTTGGCACAAATGTTAAAAGGCGGAGTCATAATGGACGTAACTAATGCAGAACAAGCTAAAATAGCTGAGGATTCTGGAGCTGTTGCTGTTATGGCATTAGAAAGAGTTCCTGCAGATATAAGAAAAAATGGTGGAGTAGCGAGAATGTCAGATCCAAAAATGATAAAAGAAATAATGGATTCCGTTTCTATCCCTGTTATGGCGAAAGTTAGAATTGGGCATTTTGTTGAAGCTCAGATTTTAGAATATCTGGATATAGACTATATAGACGAAAGTGAAGTATTGACTCCAGCAGATGAAACATATCATATAAACAAAAAAGATTTTAAAACCCCGTTTGTGTGCGGGGCAAGAAATCTTGGTGAAGCTTTGAGAAGGGTTGCAGAAGGTGCTTCAATGATAAGAACAAAAGGAGAAGCAGGAACAGGTAATGTCGTAGAGTCTGTAAAACATATAAAAAAAATAAACGAACAAATAAGAGAAATACAAGGTCTATCAAACGATCAATTAGTTGTTAAATCAAAGGAAATACAAGCTCCACTAGATCTAATTGAATATGTTTCAAAAAATGGTAAACTACCAGTTGTAAATTTTGCAGCGGGTGGAGTTGCAACTCCTGCTGATGCATCTCTCATGATGCAACTAGGGGCAGATGGAGTTTTTGTTGGATCGGGTATTTTTAAATCTGGAGATCCTGTAAAAAGGGCAAAAGCAATAGTAGAAGCGGTAACTCATTATAACGATCCATCTATTTTAGCAAAAGTTTCAGAAGATTTGGGGGAAGCTATGGTAGGAATAAACATCGACACATTAAATGAAGACGAAAGATATGCACATAGAGGTTGGTAAAATGGTTAATATTGGAATATTGGATTTACAAGGTGGTGTAGAAGAACACTTTAATGCGATAAATAAGATAAAAGATGCTAATGCAATCAGCGGCCTGACCCCTGGATATTAGACAAGAGGTATAAAGTAGTTACTTTTTAACAGAAATAGAAAATAAATCATCGACAAACAAATCAACAGAATCATGGTTAAAAGAATCATGAAAAGAAGCAGGAGTCATATAATTCAAAGAACCATGAGGTCTGAGATAATGATAGAAATACAAATAAGCCTTGTATCTGAAAAAAGCATCCTCAGTATCTTGAATATCCGGATTAAGAGAAACAAATTCTCTCTCAACAGAAGAATGATGAGATTCAATAAAAGCTTGAGAATTAGGATTATTCTTGTAACCGAACTCATGGGAAACGTTAAATTCATTCATAAAATCTTTAGTTAGTTTAGATATAAATTGAGGACCATTATCCGTTCTAATAGTTAAATTAGAAGGATCGAGATTTCTGAATTCAAAAGCACTTTTAAGAGTAGAAATAAAATCTTTAGATTTACAAGAATCACCAATAAAAGAACCAACAATGTTTTTATCAAAAACGTCAATAACATCTAATAAAGGAATATACTTATTGTTAGCAGGTATGAACTTAATATCTGCTTCGAAAAATTGATTAGGTCTGGTAACCTCATGATTATTAGGTCTTTTCTTTGGATATTTAAAATGATTCACATAAGCTCTTACAAACCCAAGTTCTTTTCTAATAGAATGAACCTTCTTGTGGTTAACGATAATACCATGCTCATTTCTCAAAAAAGCAGAGATTTTCTTAGAGCCCAAAGTTCTGACATAGTAATAAGGGTCATTAGGATCATCAACAGAATAAATCTTATTAAATAACTCATATAAATCTGAATCAGAAAACTTGGAACCTGAAATAGTGAAAGAAAATCCTCGTCTATTAGAATTAGAACTATTAAAAAAACTCAAACTAAAAAACAACCTATTATTATAATAAAAAGTACTCTTTTTAATCTCAAAAAAATTCAACAAAAAACTCATAGAAAGCCCGTACTCTTTGTACTTATTAATTAAGAAATACCAGGCAACAAAAGAAAAGTCAGTAGAAAAAACTATTTGAGATTTTTTTTTAGAATCTCGTTTTGTTCTCTAAGAAGTTGTATTTCTAATTCCTTTTCTAAAAGACTCTTTTCATATCTGGTAAGTTTTCTTTTAATAGAAGAAATATCTTCATTAGAGTTATTAGACTTTTCAACACCAGCTTTATCGTATATAACGGGTGGGACCTTAGAAAAGTCAGAAATAATAGATTTAGATCTACCTTTTCTAGTTTTAAAAACGTTATCGTCATATCCAGATTCTTCATACTTTTTGACCCATTTAGTCAATGTACTAGAAGAAACATGATATTCTTCAGATATTTCAGCATATGTTTTTTCTGTATTTAAATAATCTTTAACAACATCTAACTTAAATTCTGATGGATAACTTGTTCCTTTTCTCATGTCTAATCACCTCTTATTTTTATTTTAGCACTTTATACTTCTTTGTCCAATTTCTCTTAGGGGTGATTATGATCAGAATAAAGAAGAAAGAACAACTACATGAAATCCAAGGGTTGGTAATACCTGGCGGAGAAAGTACTACACTGAATAAATTAATAAAAATATATGGTTTTGTTGATCCAATAATAAAATTTTCAAAAGAAAAACCTATATGGGTAACTTGTGCTGGTTTGATAATATTATCAAGAAAATATTTGAATTTAATTGATATAGAGGTTCAAAGAAATGCTTTTGGTAGACAAAGTAGTAGTTTTATAGAAAAAGACTATATACCAAAAATATCTACAAATAAAATTGAAATGGTCTTTATAAGAGCACCGGTAATAACAAAAATTGGCTCTGAAGTGAATATATTGAAAAAGATAGAAGGTAAAATAGTTGCAGCAGAAACAGAAAATATTTTAGTAACTTCTTTTCATCCTGAACTTACAAAACTATTAGATGTTCACAAATATTTCGTTAAAAAAGTTAAAAAGGGATTGAAGAGAGTATAATTAAAATGTGATTAATATGAAAAATACTAAAATAATAAAAAATTTATTTTTAGATTTATTAGGAAAAATAAATAGAAATATAGATGATTTTCTTCACGATGAAAATGAAGAAAGTATACATAAAATAAGAACAACCTCAAGAAGAATAGAAGTTTTGACATTATTTGAAAAAAATAGTAAAAAATAATCAAATTATGAAAATAATAATGAAAAAAACTAATGATTATAGGGACTATCAAATACTAAAAACATATTTCAGAAAATATAATATAGAATATTTTATTGATTTCAAAAATAAAGATGAACTAATAAATTATATAAAAAATATTGATTTACCAAAAAAATTTGATATAGAAAATAAAAACTGGAATAATGAAATTGATAAAACCATAAAATACAACATAAAAAAAATTAATAAGATTTTTTTTAAAGATAAGACCTTATATGGTTTACACAGAATAAGAGTTAAAGTTAAAAAAATTAGATATAATTTTGAAGCAAAATTATTATTCGATAAAAAAACAAACTTCACTATGAAAAAATGATATTAATAACTAAAAAAACACAAGATTTATTAGGAAAAATAAATGATCTAAAGAATTTTATTCATTATTCAAATGATCAAAAAATAGAATTACCAAATAAAGTTTTTATAGATTTAAAAAATACTTATTATAAAAGTGATGAACTAATAAAAATATTTTTCGTTGAAAATAAAGAAATATTTTAAAAAATAAACCAACAATGGAAATGGCTGCTGATATAGCTCATCATCATGAACATTATGATGGTTCAGGATACCCACTGAATTTAAAGGGTAACAATATCCCGCTTTGTGCTAGAATTGTTGCGATTGTTGATTTTATGATGCTTTAAGAAGTAAAAGGCCTTACAAAGAAACTTGGTGTCATTTAAAGGCGATTAAACAAATAAAAGAAGAATCAAAATCTCATTTTGATCCAGAGTTAGTAGAAGTATTTTTAGAAAATGAACAGGAAATTCTAAAAATAGCAAATGAATATAAAGATTAAAAAATGGCTGTATATTTTTATATAGAGTCTGTAAAATAAAGTGTGTAAAAACACCAAATTGGTAGTAAAAAACAAATGAAAAATGACAAAAAACGTCCCAACAAAAAATTAAAACAAGAAACTACTAAAATTATAACTCTAAAACTCATAAAAAATACACAAAGCAAAATGATAGTATATTAACAGTGAAAACTGCTTAGAATAAGTATTATTAAGTTTTTAGATTAGGATTAGAAGATATAGTCTTTAAGTCTATCTTCGAAAACAATGGACAGTTCAGCTATAATGAGGTTCCAATTATTGTATCTGGCTGTCCATTTTTTTGTGGCTTTTTGAGTAGCAAGATACAGCATTTTCATTAGAGACTGTTCATTTGGGAAAATGGATT